>DASQLQ010000051.1:0-25090 GCA_035629935.1 Actinomycetota bacterium | reverse complement strand
ACCGGATATCAAGATCCGGTCCGTTGGCGACCAGAGGCAGATGTGTGCCCGTGCATGCCCCGGGGTGTAGACCACGGCCCATTCGCGATCACCGGCCACTACGAGCTCGGCTCCGCTGAGGGCTCGGGTCGGCTCGATCACGTCCGAGACCAGGCTCCGCCAGTCCTCGTAGGCGACGAGCTCATCGAGATCGGACCCCGTGACCCCGTGGTCCGCGAACATCTCGCGCAACCGATCGATGACCGCCTGGGGGTTGCGGTAGACCTCGAGGTCGGCCTGGGACTCCTCGTGCATCCACAGCTCGCATCCTGTTTCGGCGACAAAGCGCCCGGCCATCCCGTAGTGGTCGATATGAGGGTGGGTGATAATAAGTCGCTTCACGTCGCCGGGCTTCATCCCGCACGCTGCGAAGGCCCCCTCGATATCGGCCCACCCGTGATCGTCTTTGTCGTCGGGGAGGTAGATGCCGCAATCGACGAGCGCCGGCTCGTCTCCACTCAAGAGGAATGCGTTGACCCGGTTTAGACCGGGGAACGGAAGCGGCAGGGACAGTCGAAAGATCCCTGGTGCCGGCTCGCGGCGGCGATGCTCGATGGGCACTAGGTGCTCCTATTCGTGCACGTGCTCTTTGATCTGGAAAGCGACGCGCACGAGGACGCGGTAACTAACCTCGCCGGCGTCGATCAGACCTTCGATGCGCTCGACCTCGAACGACGTGAGGCCCTTGAGAGTGAGGCTCGCGCGGTGCACAGCTTCCTCTACGGCCCCTTCGATGGTTGCACCCGTTGCGGTGAGATCGATCGACTTCTCAACGGCCATTAGAAAACCCCCTTCTTGTCGAAGGGGGTCATCCTAGAAGGAGGTTGGAAGTGTTACCGGGACTCGATCGGAGAGGTGAAGGTCGGAGTCCTACGGCAGGTAACCGGGGGACGGGTCCGGCTGCGGCGCCGGTAATTGTTGACCAGCTCGTCACGAGAGATCGCCAACCACCACTTCACAGCAGAGACACGAACCGTGGCGTCTTTCGGACCGCTCATCCAGTTGCATCTGTCGGCGTTCATCTCTGACTCCTAATGTCGTTTCCCTTGCCTCGGTGTTACCCAAGAGCGAGGGTCCAATCACATCCGCTTGGTAATCAGATTCGGCGGTCGGCTGGGCCCTCCTGCCGTCCCTCGGAAAAAAGATGCGCCTGAGCAGCCAGAACGCGAGGAATGTCCGATATTTCTGGCGTTTCTTAGACGTATCCCCGTATCTCCGCTGCTCTCGCCACGCGCTCCACGGCGATATCGAATGCGGCATCTCGGAGAACGGTTTGGTCTTTCTCCGATCGGGCGAAGACTTCGTCGGTGGCTTTGTTCATGCGTTTCTCGAGCTCGGCGTTGACATGATCGATCTCCCAGCGGAACTGCTGGATGTTTTGCACCCACTCGAAATAGGAAACCGTCACACCTCCCGCGTTGACGAGGATGTCTGGAAGCACGGTGATGTCGCGTTTCGTGAGGATCTGGTCGGCGACCGGGGTCGTCGGACCGTTGGCGGCCTCCACGACGAGTGGTGCGTTGATCTTCTCTGCATTTCCCGAGTGGATGACGCCCTGGATCGCGGCCGGGATAAGGATGTCGCATTCGACCTCGAGTAGATCTTCATTGCTCATCTTGTCGCCATCCGGATACGAGGTCACGCCCCCTTGGTCCCACCGGTGCTTGTCGACCTTCTCGACCTCGAGACCATCGCTGTTGAATATCCCGCCTTCGACGTCCGAGACCGCAACGACCTTGGCGCCTTCCTCTTCTGCGATGCGCGCTGCCCAGTAGCCGACGTTGCCGAAACCCTGGATCGCGATCCGGGCCCCTTTGAACTTCGTCTTCATCTTCTCGGTGGCCTCTTTGGTGCACATGATCACGCCGCGTCCCGTTGCTTCCTCGCGACCGGGCGAACCACCCATCTCGACCGGCTTTCCGGTGACGATGCCCGGCGTGTATCCGTACTTCTGTCCGTACGCATCCATCATCCATGCCATCGTCTGCGCGTTCGTTCCCATGTCGGGCGCCGGGATGTCTCGGTTCAAACCAATGACGTATCCGATCATCGCAGTGAACCGCCGCGTCAGCTTCTGCAGCTCGCTGTCGGACATCGCTCGCGGGTCGCACTGCACACCACCCTTTGCACCGCCGAACGGGACGTCTATCAATGCGTTCTTCCACGTCATCAACGCAGCGAGAGCCCTGACCTCGTCCAGGTCCGCCGACTCGTGGTAGCGGATGCCTCCCTTGTACGGACCACGGGCACCGTTGTGCTGGATCCGATAACCCCGGAAGACCATGCGGTGACCGTCGTCCATCACGACTGGCACCTGCACGGCGAGCTCTCGGTAGGAAGACGCCAGGATCTCCCGCATCTCTTGATCGAGGTTCAGCCGGTCGGCCGACTCGTAGAAGAAGAACGAAGCAGCCTCGAAGGGGGTCATGTCGTCCGAAGGCTCGGTCACCCTCTTGGGCGCGCCGATGTCCTCGGCAGATCCGACTGGACGCTTCTCCTGATCGCTCGCAGTGGCCACGGCGACCGAGATTACTTACTTAGATGCTTCCTCGCTTGCCGGGACGATCACTTCGATCGCGCCGTCGCCGATCTCCAACTCGGCTTCCCGGCCGTCGATCTGGCCATCCAGGAATCTCAGCGTGTGCTTGTGGGCCAACTCGATCAGGAGGCCGGTGTGCTCCATCGATGCGAAGGGAACGAAGAAATCCAGCCGGGGCGTCGGAAGCATCACTATCTTCACGCGGTCCCGGTAGTGCCCCACGTCGAGGCCGAGTCGCTGACTGCGGGCCAAGCTGAATGCGTGCAGGAGATAGTCGATGGGCCGGGCCAGGGGTCGTCGCTGCCGGCTGTGGGACGTCGAGTTCATGACGTAAAGAGTCTTGCCACCGAGTTCGACCGCCGGGACGATCGGGACGTTGTCCGCCACTCCGCCGTCGATGTACAGGCGGCCCTCGACCTCGATCGGGGGAAAGATCCCCGGCATGGCAGAGGATGCCAGCAGCGGGAGATACAGGTCGCCCGAGGTGAACACCCTCTCGGCCCCCGTCTCGAGCTCGGTTGCAGTCACGCCTAGGGGGATCTGGGTCTCTTCGAACCGAGCCTCGGAACCGATCGACTCCTCGATGATCCGTTTGAGCCCGGAGTTCTCGAACACCCGGTTGCCCTTGACGAGCATGCGAGCCCACGAAGCCTTGAAACGTCCTCCGGGGAACAGATCTCCGTCTCGCAGACGGCGCCACCGGCGCTCGAGCTCCTGGATGCCATCGGGAGTCGGGTCCATCGCAGTCCAGGTCGCGTTCAGAGCCCCTGCGGAGGTCCCAACGACGAGATCCGGCTTCACACCCCGCTCGGTTAGGGCCTTGAGCGCCCCCACTTGAAGGGCCGCCAGCGGGCCGCCACCGGAGAAGACGAACGCGGTCTTGTCACGGCGTCGTCGCGCCAATCGGCGCAGCCACTGCGCGCGAGAAGGAGTCGTCCCTTGCCCTGCCATATCTCAATCATCGGTCATCGGTACGCGATAAATAAGCATCTGGAGGGGCAGATTTAATCTTCGAGAAGTGTCGGTTTCCCGACGATGCTGCGTTCCTACTTAGAAGCAGCCCTCTTCTGAACCGTTTTCTTGGCCGCGGTCGAACGCTTCTGAGCCTTCTTCGCTGCCGTGGTGCTGGAGGCTCGTGCCTGCTTGACGGCCTTGGATCCCGACTTGCGAGCCGTCTTCGACGTCGCCTTGGCTGCCTTCTTGCCCTGGCTGGCCGCGCTCTTCACGCTCTTCTTGGCTTTCTTCACATCGCGTGAGCCGGCGAGCTTCTTGGCGCTCTTCTGTCCAGTCTTGAGCGCCGTCTTCGCCAGGGTGACCCCTGCCTCCGCCGCGACTCCTACGGCCTTCTGAGCGACCTTCAACTGCTTCTTGGCTGTTTTGGCGTCGCGGGTCTTGGCAACCTCTTTGGCCGTCTTCTGGGCCGACTTGATCGCCTTACCTCCGACCTTGCGGACCTGTCCCGCGGCCTGGCCGATCTGCTTACGTGCCTTCTTCAGCTCTTTAGCGGACTTACGTGCCATCACGACCCTCCCATCAACCGGTATGGCCAGGAGACTACTAGCGGTCTAGGTGCACGCGCATCCAGGTACGGGTTCCACACCCGGGGCAGCGGAACCAGGAGTTGTAGTGCCTCATCGGAGGCAGGTGGAAATGAACCGGGAACAACAAAGCCGCAAGCTCGAGGTAAGTCACCCTCGTTTCCTCGCGACACGAGGAGCATTCGACGGTGCAAGTCAGGCCGCGTCGCTCCGGCTTGGTGTAGAGAGCGTGCTTCGTGGGCACTTCGTCGCGGGTCGCCATCACTCGAAACCGTGATCGATCTGGAACGCCAGCTCGCGGTAAGCCTCGGCCCCCGGATGGTTCGGCGCGTAAGAGAGGATCGAGCGCCCTGCCTGTGAGGCCTCGGCGAACTTGATCGACTTGCGCACTGGGGGCATGAGCACGCGCACCTCGTAGCGGGTACCGATGTCGGCGAGCACCTCTTGAGTGTGCTTGGTCCGACCGTCGAACAGCGTGGGAATGACGCCGGCCACACTCAGATCGGGATTCGTGAAATGCCGGATGTCACCCATCGTCTCGATCAACTGCCCGACTCCTCGATGCGACAGAGCCTCACACTGAAGCGGGATGACGACCTGTTGTGCCGCAGTTAGACCGTTGATCGTCAATATCCCGAGCGAGGGTGGACAGTCGATGAGCACGTAGTCGTATGCGCCGTCGATCTCGCGCAACGCGCGCTGCAGCGCGAACTCTCGTCCCGTCTTCGCCAGCAGGACCGCCTCGGCCCCGGCGAGGTCGATGTTCGCGGGAGCACAGTCGATCTCGCGCGTGATCACGACCTTCTCGACCGGTAGACGGCGGATGAGCACGTCGTTGATGGTCTCGTCGAGCTTGTCGGGGTCGGCCCCCATCGAGTAGGTCAAAGCACCCTGTGGATCGAGGTCGACGGCCAGAACGCGTTTTCCCATCTCGGCAAGGGCCACGGCGATGGACAAGGTCGTAGTGGTCTTTGCTACGCCACCCTTCTGGTTCGCAAAAGCGATCGTGCGTGTCACTCGGGCTCTTCACGCTCCTTCATGGGTCCGGCCGTGAGCTCGAGGCCCGCCAGCAATGCCTTCACATCCGAAGGGCTCCAATCCCGGTCTCTCAGCTCGAGCACGAGCTTATTGACGGTGTCGTCCCATTCCTCACCCGAGGACTCGTAGCCGTCCAGGAAGCCCCTGGCGAAGTCCCAGGAGACGTAGTCGTCGGGATCGGGCTCGAAGGCCGGCTCGTGAACCGGGGACTCGCCGGCCTCGAGGAGCTCCCTCAGATTGCCCGCCAGGAGGTCCCAGGCGAGGTAGTGGTCCTCGTCACAATCTGGGCAGTAGAAGACGACGCCCCTGATCCCACGGGGGCCCAGCAGGCCCTTCAGGACGCTGACGTCCTCCAGGTCCTGTCTCAGGGCCTCGCGTTCGTCGTCGTCGAGGGGTTCTTCCTCGCCCGGTGCGTTCTCTTCCATGTCCGACATAGTCGAATCATCGTAAAGCGCGGGCACGCACTAGTCCGTAAGGACCATGCGAAATAGGCATTTCTATTCATTTCCCTGCCCAGCTCGCACTGTCACCCTTTGGAACGTGCCCAGCCGAGCCGATGGAACAAGCATGCCCAAACCGAACAAAAACGCCGCGACCTCACTGGTCCTGGTCGTAGACGACGACCCCAACCTGCGGATGCTCGCGGAGTTGCAGCTCTCCATGCAGGGTTTCGAGGTCATCCAGGCATCGAACGGGCCCGAAGCGCTGGAGATGGCTCGCTCGAAAGCGCCTGACGTGATCCTGCTCGACATGATGATGGCCGGCATGGACGGCGCCGATGTCCTGCGTGCTCTTCATGCCGACCCATTGACTGAAGGCATCCCCGTGATCCTCTTGTCTGCCCTCGGGGGCACGGACGACAGGGTGAAGGGTCTCGAGGACGGGGCAGTCGACTGGATCACCAAGCCGCACGAGCCGCGTGAACTGATCGCCCGGGTCGGTGCTGCTGCACGTACTAAGGCCCGCCAGGAACAAGTCATGTTGAAAGTCGGCGGGGACATCGTGACACGCCTGCCGGTCAGAGCCGCTTTCGAGGAAAGGCTGCGACTCGAGATCTCGCGGTCGTCACGCAACGCGCTCCCCTTCTCGATCATGTTGATTGATGTCGACGACATGAGCTCGGTGAATGGTCGTCTCGGTCCTTCTGTCGGCGACGAGCTACTGCGACAGATCGCGATCGTTCTCAAGTCTGTGATCCGGACCTCGGACGAGGTGTTCCGTTATGGAGGCGACGAGTTCGCCATCTTGCTGCCCGACATCGCGATCAGTGCAGCCGTCCAAGCGGCAGAGCGATGTGTCGAAGAGATCGCAACGCTGGAATCCGCCGGCGTCCCAACCTCGGTATCGATCGGAGTTGCACAGTTCTCCGCCGGGCGGACCGCCGAAGAGATCGTTTCGCGCGTCGAGGTGGCACTGCTCAAGGCCCAGGAATCAGGCGGGGGCCGCGTGTGGCGCGCCGACGATCCGCGCCGTCATGGTCTGAACCCTGTTGCGCTATCGGAGGAACTGACCGATCGTGAGTGGGACGTGCTGATCAACCTCTCGCATCGCAGGACCGAACATGAGATCGCCAGGCGATTGGGCATCTCGCGAGGAACCGTGCGCAGTCACAAGGCACGGATCCGCAGGAAGCTTCAGGTCTCGCCCGAGATCCGGTTGACGGATTTCGTTCGGGCCCACTTCCAAGACCTCCTTCACCGAGTGCCGAACGCCGCGGAGGCCGGGACCCCGTGAACCAACGTCCGCTCGAGATCCTCGTTGTTGGAGGGGACCCCTCGCTGTGGACGACACTGGCCGGCGAATTCGGAGCCGGCTCGACCAGGATGCTTCATCCGGTCGGCTTGACCGGCCCCGATCTCCTTGCTGCAGCCGAGACCGCCGATGTGATCGTCGTCGCAACGGACTCGGGTGCCGACGCGACCAGGCCGTTGCAACTCTGTAAGGGCCTCGGCCTCCAGCGCCGAACGCTCGCCATCGGAGACGCAAGCGACCATCGTTCTGCGGCGAAAGCGATCTCTTTGGGGATCGCCGGCTACATCGTCTCCGGCTCCAACGCCGAGCACCTCGTCGAGGCCGTCACTCAGGTCGCCGCCGAGGGTGTCGTCTTCGACGGACCAGCCGCCGACGCGCTCGCGGAGCGCACCGTCTTCCTGCAGGCCCTCGGTCCCGCACAGATGAGCGCGGCAAAAGCGCTCGCATCGGCTCTGGAGTTGAAGGACACGAACACCGGTGGGCACACCGAACGGGTGGCCGGTCTCGCCATGCGGCTGGCGGAGGCCGCTCTCATAGAAGAAGCTCTTCCCACCGAGATCCTGCGGGCTGCGTTCCTGTTGCACGACGTCGGAAAGATCGGCATCCCCGAATCGATCCTCAAGAAACCAAGTGCATTGACGGATGCGGAACGCCGCATGATCGAGACACACCCGATCCTCGGTGAGCAGATCATCGCTCCGTTGGGGCTTCCGAAGCTCATCCACCAGGTCGTTCGCCACCACCACGAGCGATGGGACGGCAGCGGTTACCCCGATCGTCTTTCTGGGACCAATATCCCCGCAGCAGCGCGCTTGTTCGCGATCGCGGACTCGATCGATGCGATGACTGCGACACGCCCGTATCGCCAACCGCGCTCGTTCGAGAAAGCGGTTAGAGAAGTGGAGGCGGGAGCGGGCACACAGTTCGACCCATCGTTGACGCGCTTGGCGCAAACGACATTCCTCGAGGACGCGATCGTCCTCGATCCTTCTTAGCCCGCCGTTAGAGACCCCTGAGGTAGAGGTCGACCAACGGGTCGCCGATGAAGATCGCGAGGACCGTCCCTAGAGCGAGGAAGGGACCGAACGGCACCTGCGTCTTCCGGCCCCCGCCTCCGACCCTCATGACGATCACTCCGATGATCGACCCGATCAAGAACGACAGGAACATCCCGAGAAGCACGAGCCCGGGAGCGCGCAGGTAGCCGAGGAATGTTCCCAGCACGAAGGCCAGCTTCACGTCTCCGCCCCCCATGCCCGCGGGATAGATGAACGCCACGAGGAAGAAGAAGCCACCGAAGATCGCGGCCCCCAGGGCCGCTCCCACCAAACGTCCCGGATCGCCTTCGACGAAAGCCGCGATGGTGAGCGATGCCCACCCGGCCACGAGCGCCGGGTAGACCACCCTGTTCGGAAGCAGCTTGTGCTCGAGGTCGATCGCCGTCAGGACCACCAGCACCCAGAAGAACGCGGAGAACGCTAGGGCCTCGACGCTCACCCCGAACTTCCAAGCGCTCAGGGCAAACAGGAGCCCGGTCGTCAGCTCGATCACGGGATAACGCCAGTGGATGCGCTCGCCGCAGTGGCGACAGCGTCCTCGCTGAAGGACGTAGCTGAGAACGGGGATGTTCTCGAACGCCGTTACACCGGCTCCACACTTGGGGCAGACACTGCGTCCCCTTAGGGAGTCGCGCTTGGGGATCCGATGCGCGAAGACGGTGCCGAACGAGCCGAATATCAGGCCCAGTAGGAAACCGAACGTCGCAAGGAGGGCTACTCGGGACCGCCCACGTGATCGGCGATGCGCGCCAGAAGCGTCTCGGCTTCGAACGGTTTCATGATCACGTTCTCGGGGCCGAGTTCGTCGTCGAAGATCTGATGGGCATCTGGCTTTCCGGTGACCACGACGATGGGGATGTCCAGCGTGGCGGGGTGGCGGCGCATCTCGTCGAACATCCGGCCCCCGGAGACATCCGGCATCATCAGATCGAGGAGGATCAGATCCGGCTTCTTGAATTCGGCCTTGGTCAGCCCTTCGAGGCCATCCCGGGCCTCCATGACCTCGTAGCCCTCCTGCTCGAGGATGAACTTCTCGAGCTCCCGGACGGCTTCCTCGTCCTCCACGATCAGGATCGTCTTGGGCATGGCCGAAAAGGTATCTCATAGGATGCCCAGGCGATGGCCTCGGCCATCGGCAAGAACAGAGGGGCGGGCGGAACGGAACCGGGCAGCCAGGGAGGCACATCTGATGGAGGAACAACCCACCTCGCAGGATCTAACGCGGGTCGAGTTCGCCACGGCGATGCGGGGCTACGACAAAGACGAAGTCGACGCTTTCCTGCAGGAGCTTGCGTCCGAACAGAATCGCCTCACCGCCGAGCTGGCCCAGGCACAGAGGACGGCCGAGAAGGCGCACCTCGAGCTCGGCGAAGAGATGGGCGATCTTCTGCAACATGCCAAGGACGTCGCAGCGGGGGTCGTTAAGAAGGGCGAGGAGCGAGCGGCCGAGATCAAGGAGAAGGCTCGACGCGCGGCAGAGAAGGTTCTAGCCGAGGCCGAACGCCGGGACGCCGAGCTGAGGCGGACGGCAGAAGCCGAGGCAGTGACCCGGATCCGCGCCGCCCAGGAGCAGGTCAGGGATCTCCAGCAGGTCGAGAAGGGGGTTCGGGAGCAGTTGCAGTCGCTCCGCACAACCCTGGCATCGCTCGACCGTCAGGTCGAAGAGGCCTCCACCGCCCCGGTGATAGACCAGCCGGTCCTCGAAGACGCTGCCGAGATCGTGGCGCTCCAGTCCACGCCCGAGACCTCACCCGCCCCCGCTTGAAACCGAACGGTTCCGGGTCCTACAAGGATCTCGGCGAGGAGATCGGCCTCCTCCTGCAGCACGCGAAGGATCGTGCGCGTCACCTCGAGAAGGGGGCCGAAGAAGAAGCGGCCCTGATCCTGTCGAAAGCCAAGGCCGAGTCCGAACGACTGGCAACCGAGGCCGAACATCTCTTGACCACGGCCAAGAAGGAAGCCGATCGGATCCTGTCGGCGGCAACCGATGAAGCCGATCGGATCCGCAACACGGTGACAGAACAGGCGACGCATTCGGCGCAACAGAGCGCTCGGGCGCTCGAGGCCGCGGGGGCGAAGGCTTCCGTATTGCGATCCGAGGGCAAGCGTGTCGCCGAGCAGCTGGTGCGAGAAGCCAAAGCCGAAGCCGGCCGGCTCCGACAGAAAGCCGAGAGGGAAGCTATCGAACGCGTGCGCGAGTTAGAGCGCCGAGTGATGAAGCTGCAGCAGGCCGAAATAGTGCTCCGCCAGCGTCAGGAGACGACCGGCCGCCCCGTCGGGTAGTAGGTGAACCCCAGCCGGTTCATCTCTGCCGGCTCGTAGATGTTGCGCCCATCGACGACGACCGGATACGCCATGGTGGATCTGAGTCGCTCCAGGTCGGCATCTTTGAATTCCTGCCAGTCCGTTGCGATGACCACGCAATGTGCGCCTTCGCACGCTTCCCACATGGTGTTGACGACTTCGAGGTCGGGGATCTCGCCCTTCGCCTCCAACCCGGCTACCGGGTCATAGCCGACGACGTGCGCGCCCTCGTCGAGCAGCTGACGCGCGAGCGCCAGCGAAGGTGACAACCTGATGTCGTCCGTGTCCGGTTTGAAGGCCAAACCGAGAACTGCGATCCGCTTGTCCTCCATATTCCACAAGGCGTCTTTGACCTTCTCGACCGCTGCCCGAACGGCGTCGTCGTTGATGGTTGCGACTTCTCGCAACAGCCCGAACTCGTAGCCAAGACGCGAAGCGAGACGTTCGAAAGCGAGGAGATCCTTGGGGAAGCAGTAACCCCCGTAACCGAGTCCCGCGTTCAGGAACTGACGACCGATCCGATCGTCCGCGCCCATCACATCGGCCACCGCAACGACATCGGCACCCGCTCGCTCGCATAAGCGCGCCAGTGCATTCACGAAAGAGATCTTCGTGGAGAGGAAGGCGTTGCATGCGTGCTTCGCCAGCTCGGCAGTCGCGATGTTCGTCTCGAACACCGGGACGCCCCTGTCGATCCACGGTTTGTACAGCTCCCGCATAGGCACGAAAGCCCGCTCGCCATCCGCCCCGATGAGGATCCGGTCGGGGTTCGTCGCGTCCTCTACCGCTTTTCCCTCGCGGAGGAACTCCGGGTTGGAGACCACGTCGACCTGGGGCGCGAGATCGGGCCGCTCCCTCTGCAGGGTTCGGCGGATGCGTTCGGAGGTACCGGCAGGGACGGTGGACTTCTCGACTATGACGGCGGCACGAGAGAGGTGTTGCATCACCTCTCTCGTCGCATTCTCGACCGCAACCAGATTCGCCTCACCCGATTCTCTCGGAGGGGTCCCGACGCAGATGAAGACGATCTCGGCCTCCGGCGCGCCGTCCGCGATCTGCGTAGAAAAGCGAAGACGTTGGGAGCGGAGCCCTTCCTCTACGAGCTCCGGCAGCCCCGGCTCGAAGAAAGGACTGTCCCCACTCTTCAGCTGCTCGATCTTGGCTTCGTCGCTATCGACGCCGACGACCTCATGCCCGACGGCGGCCAAGGAAGCACACGTCACGAGCCCGACATGCCCGGTGCCTACGACGCAAACTCGCACCTACGCCCCCTTTGGGGTGAACAGTTCTACGAACATCCGCCGCGAGAGTGCTTCGATCGTTTCCGCGACACTGTCGAAATACTCGGAACCCCGCCCCAACGGGTCATCGAGATCCTCGCCCGGCACGAAGTTCGGTCCCTTTTTACGCTGGTTGTGAGCCATCTGCACCACGGCTCTGGCCCGAGCCTCGAGATCGGCCTCCGGCTCCACGGGGGGGGCTCCGCTGAGGAGGCGCAGGAATTCCCGGATCGTGAAGGTCCGGGACACATCGGCTCCCCCCTCGACGACCGCAGCGGCCACATGCGCGATCTCGAAACCGATAACGAGATCGGCCCCTCCGAGGTCCGCTTCGGTCAGATGACGGCTGAGGTGCTCGTCGAGGTCGAGCCCGATCCGCCGGGCAGCGGTAACTGCTTCAGGAAGAGCGGGTTTCGCGCCCAGTTCGAGTGTTCCCGCGGAAGTGACTTCGACCGGTAGATCAGTCGTGAGTCTGCGGAAAGCCTCTTGAGCGGTCGCGCTTCGAGCGCGATTGCCCGTGCAGATGAAAACAACGCGAAACATCTTGGCAGTATCGCGGGTGAGTACAGGTTCTCGAACCGGACTCAACCCAGCTCAACTAGTCCTCTAACTGAAGTCAGAAAAAGGAAGAGGAAACCTTCCCGCTTAGCTTGCTAACAACGCGCACGAAGCCGCACACTCAGTACGGCAACGTGGCTGGCAAAGTCGTGGGCGAGGTCGGCCGGGGTGGGCTCCGCCAGCGCGCCTGGCCCTCCTCGCCCGCCTTTTGTATCGACGGGGGAAGCGCCTCCTTTAGTACGTAGTTATTAGGAGAGCCGCCTAATCCCACAAACCGCGTAGAGGCGCAACGGGTGGCCGATGCCCAACGACCGCCTCCACCATCGCGACGGCTCTTACGGCCGGCCGAACGTCGTGAACCCTCACGATGGCCGCGCCTTTCTGCGCGGACAGTGCGACAAGGGCAAGTGTCCCCTCCAACCTTTGGTCCAGGGGCAGACCCAGGGTTTCACCCACGACATCTTTGTTCGAAGGGGCAACGAGCACAGGCCATCCGCAGGCAACGAGCTCGTCCAACCTGCGCACCAACTCGAGTGAATGGAACGTGGTCTTCCCGAAATCCAAACCGGGATCGACAACGATCGAACCCGGATCCACACCGGCAGACACTGCTTCGTCCGCCAGCCGCTTCCACGTCTCGATTACGTCGACAACGACATCCTCATAGCGAGGATGTCGCGGTCGCCCCCGCAGCTGACCTCCGTGATGCATCAAGACGATCGTCCCTTGCGCTCCGGCACACACCTTGGCCAGTGCGGGATCCGCGAGTCCAGTTACGTCGTTGAGTATCGAAGCTCCGACCTCGAAAGCTTCCTCGGCCACTCTTGGACTGGATGTTTCGATCGAGAGTGGGATTTGGGTCGCGCTCTTGAGCTCGCGAACAAGGGGTATCAGGCGAGCGATCTCCTCGGCTTCGTCAACGTGGGGGCCGGGGCCTGCCTTGACGGCCCCAACATCGATGATGTCCGCGCCCTGCTCGACCATCGCGATTCCGTGCGCGACCGCGTCCGTCAGTGCCATCCGCCCCCCGTCGAAGAAGGAGTCGGGTGTGCGATTCAGGATGCCCATCACGAGACACCGCTCCGGATTCATGTCACGACCTCGGGGGTATCCCGCCGAGTCGTCGACACCAGATAGATGCCGGCGATGATCGCCAACCCCGCGGGATATACGAGAAGGGTCGGGACTTCGTCGAGGAAGACGAAGGCCAACCACGTGGCGATCAGCGGCTCGACCATAATCGCCACGGACACGATCGTTGCATCGATCTGCTTCAGCACGTAGTTGATGAGTGTGTGCCCGAGGAGTTGAGGGCCGATGATGATCGCCACCAGTGCCGTCCACGTGGGTGCTCGGTAGCCCCACAGAGGGGTACCCACCATCAGGCACAACCCGAGGACCGCCACGCCGGAGACCGCGTAAGTCACGAACGAATACTCGACGTTCCCCAGCTTGCGACGAGCCGCCCGGCCTGCCAGTACGTATCCGGCGGCCGTCGCGCCACCGATAAGAGCCAGCAGATCGCCTGTGAAGTTAGAGCCCGACAAGTCTCCGCCACCGATGACCCCCGCGCCCACGAATGTGAGCAGGATGCCTATCCAGGCAGTGGACGACAATTTTTCTTTGAACACCAACCAGGAAGCGGCACCGACGAAGATGGGAGTGGTGGAAACCAGCAACACCGAGGCTGCGACCGTCGTCAGCTCCAGAGAAGTGATCCATGTTGCGAAGTGGACGGCCAAGAACAGACCTGCAGCTAGAGACACACTCCATCCCCGGCGGTCGATGCGATGCAAACCCCGGCCGGCGAGGGGTCCCAGCACGATCACTGCTCCTGCGCAGCGCCAGAACGCGATCGCAAGCGGATGGGCATCCCGCGCGAAACGGATGAGAACCGCCGAAGCGGAAACAGAGATGAGTCCGCCGGCGAGCACCGCCCAAGGGATCCAAGTTCTCCCGCCGGCCGCCCATCCGGATCCCTTGGCCTCTTCACTGCCCATCACGGCCGTAGCCTAAGGCTGTGAATGATGCCGGTCCCCGCGTCGCAGTCGGAGCTATATGCATCCGCGATGACTCTTTGTTGATGATCCAACGCGGGAAGGACCCTGCACGCGGTTTGTGGTCTGTTCCCGGTGGACATGTCGAGAATGGCGAGTACATGGCCGACGCGCTGAAACGGGAAGTGACCGAAGAGACCGGACTGACGATCGAGGTAGGACAGTTGATCGGGTTCCTCGAGATCGTCGGAGACCCTCATTTCGTGATCTTCGACTTCTACGCCGACGTGATCGGCGACGATCCACCTCGAGCGGCAGGTGACGCTGCGGATGTCCGTTGGGTGCCACTGAAGCAAGTCGAGCAGCTGGACTGCACACCGCGATTCACCGAAACGCTTAGGGGTTGGGGCATCCCCATCTAGGCGGCCCGAAAAAAACAGCGCCCCAGGGAAGGAAAACCGTGTCGAAGTCGAATATTCAAGGCATGGGGGCCGAACGGAAGAACTTCTCGCTAGAACTCGATATGGACAGCATGCACGACCTGCGTGAGGGCCTGACGCTCACGAAAGGTTGGCTCGAAGCTGTTTTCCGCGGATGGGACGCGCTCGACGACACACGTCGACGCGAGATGGTGGCCGCAGCGTTACTCGGGGCCAATCAGATGGCTTTCCTGATCGAGCACATCTCCGGCCAGAAGATCGACGAGATCCAATTGCCTCACGAGCGGATGGCGGAAGAGTTCCTGCGCTTGGTCGAGGTTTCTCGGTCAGCAGATAAATAGCGCGACGACAGAATTCTCCCGCACGACCGTTCCTGGTGTCGGGTGAGTCTCCACAACTGTCGAACCACCTTCACACGACCGTTCGATCTTCCATCGCAAACCAAGAGAACTGAGCTTCACCTCTGCCTGATCGATGCTCAACCCGCGCACGTCGGGCACGCGCACCTTCTGGAACTCCGGACCGATGGAGACCTGGACCTCGATCGTCGAGCCGTCGGCCGCGGTCAGGCCCCCGGACGGCGTAGTGGCCACGACCGACCCTCTCCGCACCTTGCCCGAATAGACCTCGGTGATGGATGCCTTGAAGCCCGCTTTCTTCAATCGTGCGACCGCCTTCGACATCTCCATACCGGCGACGTCCGGCACTTGGAGCTGACGGGGGCCGCGACTTACCACGAGATCGATAGCGCTCCCCCACTCTCGCTTGCCGGTTGAAGGTCGCTGCTCGACCACCGTGCCTTTCTCCTCGACGGAGAACTCGACCGACAGTTCGCCGATCTCGAGCTCGGCCGCATTGATGCGTACGCGCGCAGAGTCGAGCGAGACGCCGACGAGATCAGGGACCTTCGACAATGGGGGCCCGGCCGACACAACGACCGACACCTGCTGTCCTTCCTCTAACTCACCGCGCACGGGCGTTTGCACCAGTACCTCTCCCGCCTCGGTGCCCGCCCTGCGTTCGCGCTCAGAGATCCGAAGACCGAGTCCGACCGTCTCGAGCTTCTTCGCCGCTTTGGGCACGTGCGTGCCCACCAGATCCGGTACGCGCACCATCGAGGGGCCCATCAGCGCCGCCGCGGCCTGGAAACCGACCAACAGGAGCAGGGCACAGATGGAAACCAACGCCGCCATGCGCAACCGTCGCGCTTTCCTTCGCCCCTTGCGGCTCACATAAGTGGTCGGCGCCACGTCGGGAAGATCGATGTCGCCGGTGACGCTGTCGAGCAGGGAATTCAACGGAGCGCCCGAAGAAACCGGAACCAGTCGGAGATCGCGAGCCATCTCGTGTGCGCTCTCGTAACGGTTCGCGGGATCGGGATCGCAGGCAGTGGTTACGAGGGGATCGATCACGGCAGGGATCCCGGCATCGACCTCCGAAGGGCGGCGAGGTTGCTCGTAAGCACGACGCTGCAGCGTCTCGAGCCCACCGCCCTCGAACAACGGCTCGCCCGTCAGCAACTCGAACAGCAAAGCCCCCGCAGCCCAGACATCTGAGGCGAAGGTCGCTTCGTCTCCGCGCGCCTGTTCGGGAGCCATGTAGCGGATCGTTCCGGGGATCGTTCCGCCGGGCAGAGTCAGGTCGGCATCGGCAACCGCTGCAATCCCGAAATCCGTCACCTTCACGGTCCCATCGCGGGCTATCAGGATGTTTTCCGGCTTGACGTCCCGGTGCACCAGGCCGGCTGCATGAGCCACACCCAGCGCTTCGCAGACACTCGCGACTATGTCGATCGCTTGACCGGGAGCGACGGGTCCACGAAGTGTCAGCACCTCGCGGAGATCGGTGCCCGAGACGTACTCCATCACCATGTAATAGGTGCGGTCATCCTCGGATCCCCAATCGTGGACGGAGACGATGTTGGGGTGATTCAGACGAGCGGCCGAACGTGCCTCCTGCTTGAAGCGCGCGACGAGATCGGGCTCGGAGGCCAGTGACGGCTGCAACACCTTGATGGCAACGCTGCGGTCGAGAAGGAGGTCGTGGCCCCGGAAGACTTCCCCCATCCCTCCGCCCGCTACGCGGGAAACCACCCGGTAGCGCCCGGACAAGGTCTGACCCACGAGATCACGTAGGAGCCGCATCAGCCGCCCCCGTGGTCCGTGCGGAGGTGGTACTCGAATCGGTCCTCTAGAACGGAGAGGTTGCGGGCGGCCGACTCGGCACGTTCCAACGCGGACCCAACCTCGGCCAGAGCCTCATTGGAGCCCGCTCTCGCCTCGGCCATCAGCCCGCGGACGTTCTTGAGTGACGCCCAGAGGGAATCGGTCACTCGCTCTAGGCGGGCTCCCATCCTGTCGTTGTCCTTCTGGAGCGCCGCCACATCCTTCTTCACTGCTGCAAGGCGGTCGGTCATGACCCGCAGGGCCCTATCGCTGCTCGCCGTCGACCGATCGACCAGAGCTTCGGTGCGGCCGTCGGTCGCCGCTAGCTGAACGTTCACCGCCCATCCGACCGCCGCCCCCGTGACGAGCAGGAGCACAACGACGAGCACCGCCCTCCATGCAGGCCGGCCCGATGGCATTCGCCGAGCGAGGGTCGACATGTCCTGAATGGTCACACGGGCCTCCCCAGCCACAGCGGCAATCTGAGGCGCAGCAGGCGCTGAAACCTCACCAGTAACAATAGCAACACCAGCAACATCTGTGGGCCGGGTCAGAGGATGATCTCGGCGGCGAGGGCCTTGTGGTCGGACGCTCCTCCACTGAGGGTCCTCAGACCGGCCGCGGCTGCTCCCCGGCCCGTCAGCACGTGATCGATCTGGCGGGGGAAGCCTTCCTCCACGGTGGGACGCCATCCCGGCGATTGACGGAGGCCGGCCTTGATCAGCCGTCGTGTCCCGAGCCAACCGGTATTCAGGTCCCCCATCAGCACGACCGGCGGGTCGAGCTCCGCGGTCAGCCCGGCCAGCGCGTCCAGCTGCGCGAGGCGCGGAGCCCTCTGCAGGGACAGGTGAGTGACGATGATCGAGAGACCATGCCAGCGCACCGTGATCGCCCCACGTGGCTCCTCGTCGCCCAGGCGAGGAAGGCGATGGAACGTTGGCTCCAGTGGATCGGGGGCGGCAACCCCCAGGCCGTACTGACCCCCGCCGCGTTCCACAGTCGCCGAGAAGTGGACTTCGCAGCCAAGCAACTCGCCCAAGACCGCCGGCTGGTCGATACGTCCACTGCGCTCGAGGTTCCGGTCCAGCTCCTGGACGCCGAAGAACCGACCTTGCGATTCCACGAGCACGGCTGCGATGCGGCGAGGGTTGACCAGCCCGTCGAGCCCCCGACAGTGATGGACGTTGAAGGTCGTTACACGCAGTACCGGCATGCGACCATGGTCGCGTGACGACGCCCGATGCGCCGCTCCATCCGCAAAGCGACGCCCCCCAAGAAGACACCTATTGCTACGCGCACCCGAAAACGCCGACGAAACTGCGCTGTTCTCGGTGCGATCGGCCGATCTGTGGCCGTTGTTCGATCCCCGCTTCGGTAGGACAGCACTGTCCCGAATGCGTCGCTGAAGCGAGACGGACCGCCCCGAAGGTCCGCTCTGCCCTGAGGGCCACGGCGCCCGTGGTAATGACGATCCTGGTCGTGAACGTTGCGATCTGGCTGTTGCAGTCTTTCGCCCCCGCCGCAGCGCAATCAGGAGGCCGCTACGACATCATCACGTGGTCGCTCGGCGCGGTCCCGCCCGCAATAGCCGACGGCCAGTGGTATCGACTGGTGACGCCGATGTTCCTTCACTCCCCCGGCATCCTGTGGCACATCGGTTTCAACTCGTATGCGCTGTTCATCTTCGGCCCCAATGTGGAGCAGGCGTTCGGGAAGGTCCGATTCCTGGCGGTCTACTTGATCTCGGGGTTCACCGGCAGCGTTCTGTCGTATGCCATGGGTCCCTGCAACACGATCGGTGTGGGTGCCTCGGGTGCGATCTTCGGCGTGATCGGAGCACTTTTCGTGTTCCTCTACAACCGGCGACAACAGACCTTCGTGCGCGGGTACCTGAAGAACATCATCTTCCTGGTGGGACTGAACCTCTTGATCGGCTATATCTTCCCGGGCATCGACAACCTCGCCCACCTTGGCGGATTAGCCGGGGGCGCGATGGTTGCCTTCGGACTCGATCAACCGCCGGGTCGCGTGTCGGGGGCCGGCCGCCTGCTGATCCCAGTGGGAGTGGTCGCTCTGGCGATCATCCTCGTGTTGTGGAGAACCGCCAACTTCGCCTGTTAGGGCGCGATCTCGACCTGCGCGTTCTTGATAACTGCCTGGCCGTCGGCGTTGTAAGTCTCGAACCCGAAGATCCCGTCAGACTCTTTCCAGAACTTCGTCGTTAGCTCCTGACCGGGAAAGACCGGCTTCGAGAACCGCACGCTGACCTTTTTGACCTTCGTGGGGTCACCACCGGCGAGCGCGTCGACCGCGCCCTTCGTAGCCAGCGCCATCGTGCACATGCCGTGCAGGATGATCCCGGGAAGGCCGGCCATCTTGGCGACGTTCTCGTCCTGGTGGATCGGGTTCGGGTCCCCGGACGCTTCCGCGTAGCGGAGCGTCTGGTCCTCGTCCACCTTCACGCTTTCCTCGTGGACGATCTCGCGCTCGGGTTCCGCCGCAGCCGCCGCGGACTTCGCACCCGAGCCGGAGCCCCGGATGAAGGAAGTAGCGCGCACGGTTGCCGCCGATTCGCCGTTCTGGTCGACCAGGTCGATCTTGACCGTGAAGGTCTCGCCTGAATCCTTCGTCTCGATCGATTCGATCACGGGCTTCGCAGTGAGCTTGTCCCCCGGGCGGATCGGCTTGTGCAGAACGTGCTCCTCTTCGCCGTGAACGAGACGCAACAGGTCGGCCTCGAGCTCTGGGTCCATCCCGGCCTGCATCATGAACTGGAAGGAAGGAACGATTGGAAAGATGGGCGACGCCACTGAGTCATCGCCGGCGAGGTAGCGCTCGTTCAGGTCATTCGTTGCCCGTGCGTACTTCTCGATCGCATCGGCAGTGACCTCATAGGTCTGTTCGTCATACGTCTTGCCGATCAGATTCTTGTTGAGTGGCATCAGGCAATCTCCTCCTGTGACAGTTCGACATCTGCTTCGCCGATGATCGCGGTTTCTTCCTCATCGAGGCCCAATCCTTCTGGGCCCTTTCCTCGTCTCTTTGCTTCGAGTGCAACGGTAGCGATGCCGTCTTGGATCGAAACGACCCGTCCGGTGCAGACGACTTCGTCGCCGGCCCACACCCGTGTGGTGAAACGCACCTTGAATCGCCGGATGCTCTGGGCACCGCCGAACCACTGCGACACCGCTGTTGCCAGGTATCCGGCATTCAGCATCCCCATGGCGAACACCGTCGGAGCGCCGCTCTTGCGGGCGTACTCCTCGTCTTGGTGGATCGGATTGTCATCGCCCGAGACGTTCGCGTAGCGGACGAAGTCCTCTCTCGTGAGGGGGCCGAAGACCAACTCCCGTAATTGCGCGCTCTCTTCGATCATGTCGACGCGTCCTTCGACGTCTGAAGGAGCGTGTAATAAGCAGTCAGCACCTTGGCCCCTTCGGCATCCGTGAACACCGACTGGTAAGTGACGAAGCGCATCGAGCCACCTCGCTTGCCCTCTTTCGTGAAGTCTTTGCTGATCGTCATGCGGCCTTTCAGCGTCTCGCCGGCTATGGGCAGCCGCTCGTAGACGAACTCCTGCTCCCCGTGAAGCACTCTGGCGTAGTCGAGGTTCGCGCCGAGGCGCTGCTCTCGTTCCTCTCGCGGCACCGGGAAGATCTGTGTGGTCGTGAACGTCGGCGGCGCCAGCGGCGCGGGGAAACCTCGTTCGCGCGACTCTTCTTCGTCGAAGTGGATCGGATCCTCACTTCCGACCGCCAGCGCGAACTCCTTGACCTTGTCCGCAGGAACGGGAAGGTCGAATTCGATGAAGTCTTCTGCCATACCTACGCCGACGCCTTACCGAGCATGGCCTGCATCCCTTCGGGTGCGATCCCATTCGGGAATGCGTCCTTGAGCTTGCCGAGTAGCTCTTCGGGCTCCCACGGACCGTCTTGCTTGAGCACCGTGCCCGTATCCCAAGGCTTCAGCACGTTGATCGTCGGACCGAGGATGAAGAAGCACTGACCCGTGATGTTCTGCGCGTCGTCCGAAGCCAGCGCAACGACGATCGGCGAGATGTTCGAGGGATCGAGCGGGTCGAACTCGCCTTCGGCGGGGGCGGGCATGCCGGCGAAGATGTCCTCGGTCATTCGGGTGCGAGCGTTGGGAGCGAGGCAGTTGACCGTTACCCCGTATCGCCCCAGCTCTTGAGCGGCGATGATCGTGAACCCTGCGATCGCAGCCTTCGCGGCGCCGTAGTTGGTCTGGCCGACGTTACCGAACACCCCAGAGGGACTCGAGGTGTTGATCACGCGACCGTTGATCGGGTTGCCTTCTTTGGACTGAGCCCTCCAGTAAGTGGCGGCGTGGTGGGTCGGTGCGAAATGGCCTTTGAGGTGCACTGCGATGACCGCGTCCCATTCCTCTTCGGTCATCGACACGAGCATCCGATCGCGCAGGATGCCTGCATTGTTGACGAGGATGTCGAGACGGCCGAATTCTCCGATGGCCTGTTTGATCATGTTCTCGGCCCCCTGGAAGTCCGCCACGTTGTCGTAGTTGGCGGTGGCTTCTCCTCCGAGCGCCTTGATCTCGTCGGCGACCTGCTGAGCAGGGGCCTGGTCGGATCCCTCGCCGTGTGTTGAGCCGCCGAGGTCGTTCACGACGATCTTTGCTCCGGCCTTGGCCAGAGCGAGTACGTGCTCGCGACCGATGCCCCGGCCTGCGCCGGTGACGATCGCTACCTTGCCGTCCAAAGAACCCATGTGGAGCCCTCCTGTCGTTTTACGCCGACGGTCGAGACCGTCGGCGCTCAGCTCGTCCTCGATTCGAGGTTGGGGGGCGGCCGCCAACGCTGGCCTGCCGCCAAGAAAAAGCAGGACAAACCTATTCGACTTTCGGAATACAGGCGGGCTGGTGTGGTTTCATACCGGTACACGAGAAAGGAGGTGGTCCAGACTTGAGTCATAGTTCCTGCGGACCTCGTGAGGTGACCGGCTGCTAGTGGCCTGATCCTCGTAACACGGATTCTGGCCACCTCTAGGTAGGGCCACCGGCAGAATCCAACCGGTTCACCAAGCGTCACCGCCCCAGACTGGTCCACTGGGCGCCCGAGGGGGCGAAGTGCGGACGACGAAACCGGAAATACAAGACCGGCGCGGGCACCGCCCGCGCCGGTTCTTTTTGTGCGGAGTAGTTAAAGCTTCGTCGGGTTCACGTCGTTCAGCACGGCCTGGACCCGGTCGATCAGCGGGTGGCGCACCTTAGGCGCCCCACGTCCCAGGTTGGGAGGCGGCTGCGGCGGATCGGGCAACGGAGCGGGAACCGGCGAGGTCCCGGTCTGCTTCGGTGCCGACTGCTGCTTCGGGGCGGCTGTCTGGGTGCCGCTAAGCGAACGTCGCGCCCGCGCTCCATTCCGGAGTGTGCCTTCGGGTGCCAGCGCGCGGGACGCGACGCCGCCTAACGCATGTGAAGCCTGGTTGTCGGCAAGGTCGTGAACGAACGGTGCCAGATCGGATCGGGACTGTGACGGGACGGCAGGGTCGAAGGTTCCGTGGGGAGCAGCAGCACCGAACGCCAGGAAGGCGCAGGCTGCGCAGCCAACCGCCTGAAGACCAGAGCCCCCCGATCCAACCAACGCTTGGAAGAGCTCGCCTGCCCTTCGGAACTGCAACGCCAACCCAGCCGACGCGCGACCCACGATCAGATTCAGGCGACGACGGGCTCGAGACCTCATCATCTTGTCGGCGCTGCTGTCTGGCCGGTGCATGCCTTCGCGATATCCCAGCTCGGCGAGAAGGGCGGCCCGCTGTGGACCCGTCAGACTGCTGAGCGCCTTCTTCACTCGCCCGAGCTCGACACGAGCGAGACCCGCTTGCTCAACGTCGTAATGCGCTGCGATGTCGGGGATCTCGGTCGCGATCTCGGGTTCGCCGCGGCGATAACGGTCGCGAAGGATGTTCAGAGCGATCGTAAGAGTGAGGGCCCAGGTGGGGCGGTTGCGATCCACGGATTGCCACATGCCAACCAGACGAGCGCCGGTCTCTTGGACCAGGTCCTCCCGTTGATCTGGAGAGATGCCTTTGCGAGCCAGGAATCCATTGAGCCGACCCGCTAAGGCGGGCCATTCCTTCTCGAACGTGCGTGAACCCTCCGGACTCATCAGCTCGACCTCATTTCGTCACTCAGTTGGGATTCCGCCCAGAGCCCCAGACCAATACAAGCCGTGCCAACCTACCCTTTATTACTCAAAGGGCCCAAATCGGTAACGGTTTCCTGGCGCCTCAGCGCCACTCTTGTTTTTCCGCCGGTGGCCGAGCCCACCGCCGTTCGGGGTCGGCAGGGCCGCACCCAGGCCCTCGGGACCGCTGAAACTCCGACCTCACCGTCACAAATCTGCCGCCTAGCCGAGAAGCTTCTTGAACCCCTTCTCGTCAAGGGTCTCGACGCCGAGCTCGACGGCCTTGTCGTACTTCGAACCCGGGTTCTCCCCCACCACGACGTAATCGGTCTTCTTGGAGACGCTCGACGTCATTTTGCCTCCAAGGTCTTCGATCGCACGAGCTGCCTCGTCCCGGCTGAAGCCTTCCAACCCTCCCGTGAGCACAAATGTCTTGCCGGTAAGTGGGCCCTCCTTCTTCGCGGCGGGCGGAACCGGTTTCACGCCACCCGCGCGGAGGCGCTTCAGCACCGCTCGGTTTCGTTTGTCGGCGAAGAACGATGCGATCGATCCGGCGATGATCGGTCCGATCCCCTCGATCGGCTCGAACTCCTCGGCGGACAGCGACTCGAGCTTTTCGATGGCACGAACCTCCCGAGCGAGGATCTCGGCCGCGGTGGAACCGACGTGCGGGATGCCGAGGGCCCGAAGGAGGCTGGCCAGAGGACGGGTTCGCGACGCTTCGATGGAAGCCATGAGGTTATCCACCGACTTGTCCTTGAAGCCTTCCAACTCGAAGAGTTGCTCGCGGGTCAAGAAATAGATGTCACTTACGTCCGAGAGCCAGCCCTTCTCGATGAGTGCGACGATCGTCTGGTAGCCGAGGCCCTCTATGTCCATGCCACCGCGGCTGGCGAAGTGGAAGATCCGCTCGCGGCGCTGCGCGGAGCATTCATAGATGTTCAGACAGCGGGTGGCCGACTCTCCCTCGACCCGCACCAACTCGGAGCCGCACGATGGACAGTTCTTGGGCATCTTCCATCTCCTCAAGCCCTTGGGCCGCAAGGAGAGAACGGGGCCGACCACCTCTGGGATCACGTCACCGGCGCGACGCACGACGACAGTGTCACCCGGTCGCACGTCCTTGCGAGCGACCTCGTCTTCGTTGTGCAGCGTTGCGGTCGTGATGTTCACCCCGCCGACGAAAACGGTCTCGAGACTCGCGAACGGAGTCACCACCCCGCTGCGCCCGACCGAAGCGAAGATGTCATTGAGCAGTGTGGTTCGTTCCTCTGGAGGGAACTTGTACGCGATCGCCCACCTAGGCGCCTTGGAGGTCCAGCCAAGCTCCTCCTGCTGAGCGATCGAATCGACCTTCACGACAACTCCATCGATCTCGTAGGGGACGTCATGGCGGTGTTCCTGCCAGTGGCGACAGAACTCATAAACCGCGTCTAGGTCGTCAACCCGACGGTTCTCCGGGTTCGTCCTGAGACCCAGATCCCGCAGGGTCTCCAACGCATCCCAGTGGGACTTGAACCGCCGTCCTTGGACTACCCCCGCGCCATGGCACAACAGTGAAAGGTTCCGCTGGGCCGTCAGCCCGGGGTCCTTCTGACGAAGTGAGCCGGCGGCACCGTTCCGCGGGTTAGAGAACGTCTTCAGACCCTGCTCGCCCAACGCGCTGTTCAACTTCTCGAAATCGTCTGTGCGCATATAGACCTCGCCCCGGGCCTCGATCAAGGGTGGGGGCTTGCCACGCAACTTGAGAGGTACCGCCTTGATGGTCTTCACGTTGGCTGTGATGTCCTCTCCCACGCGACCGTCACCGCGAGTCGCTCCGCTCACGAGCCTGCCGTTCTCATACGTGAGGTTCACGGCGACGCCGTCCATCTTCAACTCGACGATGAACCCGGCGGCTTTGCCGATCCCCCGCTCGACGCGTTTCCCCCAGGCTTGCAGCTCCTCCAAGGAGAAGCAGTTGTCCAGAGACATCATCCGGCTGCGGTGCTCGACCGGAGCGAACATGTCCGATGGAGGGGCCCCCACCCGTTGCGTGGGTGAATCGGAGGTGACGAGCTCGGGGAACTGTTCCTCGAGACTCATGAGCTCGCCGACCAACGCGTCGTACTCCGCGTCGGCTATCTCCGGGTCGTCAAGGACGTGATACCGATAGGAGTGATAATCGATCGCTTCACGGAGCTCGGCGATTCGTTTCTTGGCTTGCGCCTTGGTCACCTTGC
>DASQLQ010000050.1:0-10047 GCA_035629935.1 Actinomycetota bacterium | reverse complement strand
GAAGTGGGGCCGAAGAGGGACTTACTCACGTGTTCATTGTGGCCGACGGCCACGGACGGTTCAGGATTCGATTGATATGAGGTCGTTGACCTCGATCCTAGGGTCCGCTTCCCGAGGGCCCTCCTCAGAACCGGCTTCTTGGATCTCCCGCCACTCTTTCTCGGCCCATCGGAGCTTCTCGACCGCCGAGGCGAGGTCGAGGAAGTGGACCGGCACGATCGAAGCGCGAGGTCTCAGATAGGCATCGCCGATCAGCGCATCCAGCTCTCGACGAGCCTCTACCAGGCGGTCGTAGATCAGCTGGAGCCGCTCGGCCTGCTCGGGGCTATAACCGTGCCCGTGAGATGTCAGGGAAGAGCTCCTTTGAAGGGGTACTGCGGCCGTGCCAGGTTACAACTCGCCCCCGCCAGGCACAAGCGCACGAAAGGAATTCGCGCTTATTGGACGCCTTAGTCTCCGGCCATGCTCGACGAATCGATCGTCCGACGGGTCCTCGCCGAGGCTGCGGGCAAAGGCAGCGACCTCGCCGAGATCTTCGTCGAGGACAAGCGATCTCAAGCCTTGCGCCTGGAAGACAGCAGGATCGAGGACGTCGCCAGTGGGCGTGAGGCGGGGGCCGGGATCCGGGTTCTGGCCGGCGACCGGTCGGCGTACGCCTACACGAACGTACTGACCGAGGAATCGCTCCTCGAGGCCGCCCGGAGGGCAAGGGCGCACCTGGCTGCGGATCCGACGGTGGCCGTGGACCTGAGAAGGCAAGAGCCCAGCGCCCGTCATCCGGTGAAGCGATCTCCGGCCGACACCCCGGCGTCCGACGTGGTCGAAGCATTGCAAGGGGCGGACACTGCGGCGCGCGCAGCGGGGGCCGAGATCCGTCAGGTCACCGCGTCCTATGCGGCCGTCAATCAGAAGATCCTCGTGGCCTCTTCCGACGGCCGGATCGCCGAGGACGACAGAACGAGAGTTCGTTTCGCGGTTCAGGTGGTGGCTACTCGCGACGGAGTCATCATGACCGGCTTCGAGGCTCCGGGTCATTCCGGCGGAGTGGAGCTCCTCGACGAGCACCCTCCGGGGGAGCTTGGATCGACGGCCGCGTCCAAGGCGATCCGCATGCTGGACGCCCGGCCTTCCCCGGCAGGCGAGTTCCCGGTTGTGCTGTCGCCCGGCTCCGGCGGCGTGCTGATCCACGAGGCCTGTGGGCATGGGCTAGAAGGTGACACCCTCGTGAAGGACGCAAGCGTTTACGCCAAGCGTGTCGGCGAACGATTCGGCTCCGAAGCGGTGACGATCGTCGACGACGGATCCGATGTCGGGGCGTGGGGTTCGTTCGGTGTGGACGACGAAGGAACGCCTGCGCAACGAACCGTGCTCTTCGACCGTGGCGTTCTCGTTGGACATATGAGTGATTACCTGTCGTCCAAGAAGCTGGGCGGATCGCCGACGGGCAATGGCCGCCGCCAGTCCTACGCTCATCTTCCGATCGTTCGGATGACCAACACGTATCTGTTGCCCGGTCCCGACGATCACGACGAGATTGTTCGCTCGGTCGAGCGCGGTGTCTATGCCGCGACGTTTGCCGGCGGCGAGGTCAACCCGGCTACCGGCAACTTCGTTTTCGGGATGTCCGAGGCCTACATGATCGAGAACGGCGAGATCGCCTATCCGATCCGGGGGGCGAACCTCATCGGTAACGGACCTCAGGTGCTCGGCGTGATCGAAGCAGTCGCAGCGGACTTCGGACGCAAGGAAGGTGTGTGTGGCAAGGACGGTCAACACGCGCCGGTCACCAACGGCATGTCGACGGTGCTGCTCGGGAAGATGACGGTCGGAGGGACCGAAGCGTGACCTCCGAGCTCGAGAGCGTCGCGTCTGCCGTGGTCGATCGTGCCCAAGGGCAGGAGCAGATCGAAGCGTTCCTGACGCACGACCGCGACTTCCAGGTGAAGACCTACATGGGTGAGGTTGAGACGATCTCTGCCGCTGAACCGCGGGGGGCGGGTGTGCGCGTGTTCGACGGAGCGCGCGTTGGGTTCGCTTACACGACAGATCTCACCGATCCCGGACTGGACCAAGTGGTTGCCGATGCGCGAGAGAACGCCCGCTTCGCAACTGAAGACGAAGCGGTGGGTCTTGCACCGGCATGGTCCGCCGCGCCTCCGGACGTACCCGGTTTATTCGACCTGGAGCAGGAGCGCGTCTCCGTTGAGCAGAAGGTCGAGTTCGCCGTGGAGTTGGAGAAGGTCACCCGATCCGCCGACCCACGGATCAGGACCGTCGAGGAAGCCATGTACGCCGATTCCGATACGTCGATCGCTATCGCAACGACCAGCGGGATTTCGGGTACCTACAGACGCACGGACGCGTGGTGCTACTCCGTAGCCATCGCAACACAGGATGACGAGAACGAGGTCGGGTTCGAGTTCGATCTCGCGAGGGGACTGTCGGGCCTTGACGCCAGAGCAGTCGGTGAACGTTCGGCGATAAGAGCCCTGAGCATCCTCGGTGCGCAGAAGATCCCGAGCGCGCGGCTTCCGGTGATATTCGACCCTTATGTGGCGGGCCAGTTCCTGGGAGTGTTGGGCCAGGCTTTGACCGGCGAAGCGGTGCAGAAAGGCCGGTCACTTTTCGCCGGGCGAATGGGCGATGAGATCGCGAACCCAGTGTTGTCTTTGGTGGACGATGGACGCGTTCCGGGCGCGCCGGCGAGTGCTCCCTGGGATGCCGAGGGCATCGTCACTCGGCGGACTGAAGTGATCTCCTCGGGTTTGTTGACCTCTTTCCTCTACGACCTAACCAGCGCGCGCCGTGAGGGACGCGAATCGACGGGTAACGCGTCCCGTGCCGGTTTCAAGTCCGGCCCCGGCCCCTCTCCTTCGAACCTCGCATTCGACGCGACGGGTGGGTCCGCACAGGATGTCCTGCGCAGTGCCGGGCGCGCATTGCTGGTTCAGGATTTCCATGGAGTTCATTCTGGAGCCAATGCCGTCTCGGGAGACTTTTCCGTCGGCGCAACCGGACGGTTGGTCGAGAACGGCGAGTTGGGCCAAGCCGTGAAGGAAGTCACGATCGCGGCCCCCATGCTCGAGATCCTCAAGGGCATCGTCGCGGTCGCCGACGATCGCCGCTGGCTTCCGTTCGCGGGCTCGTACGGAGGAGCCACGACGTTGATCCAGGAGATGACGGTCGCGGGTCTCTAGCTAGTCCTCAAACGATCAGGTAGAAGATCGCCCCGGCGACAACGCAATAGACCGCGAATGGGTACAGCGTGTTCGTTCTCAGATAACGGATCAGCCCCGCGATGGCGGCATAAGAAAAGACCAATGAGGACACGAATCCTCCGATGGCGCTTCCGGTGCCCAGCGACGAAGCAGCAAGATCCGGCAGCTTCACCAGGGCCGCGCCGAACAGTGCGGGGATCGCCAGCAGGAAGACGAAACGCGCCGAGTCGTCGCGCGACACTCGAAGTGCAAGTCCGGTCGAGATCGTTGCTCCGGACCGAGATATCCCCGGGTAGATCGAGATCGCCTGCGCTATCCCGACCCACAAGGCATCGGGCCACCTCAGGTCGTCGATCGATCGGAGCTCCCGCTCGGCCGCTTCGGAACGCTTCGTATGCCACCGGAGCATCTGTTCGCCGGCAACGAGGATCACGGCCGTGATACCCAATTGCCACGCCGTGGCTTTGGCGTCTTTGAACGATTCCTCGAAGTAATCGCCGAGCACGACTCCGGCGATCGCGGCCGGGACCGTGCCGATCGCAAGAAGACCAGCCATCCGTCGCGAGCCGGCATCCCCTTGGAGCGTGCCCTTTACGAGGGAAACGAGATCACCCCAGAAATAGACGAGGAGAGCGATGAGTGATGCCACGTGCAGGAGTACGTCGAACGCGAGTGCGGGCGACTCCCAGCCCAACGACGCGGGCACTAGAACGAGATGTCCCGACGACGAGATCGGGATGAACTCGGTCAAACCCTGGACGGCGCCTAACAAAACCGCTTGCAAGACAGACATGAAGGACGCAGCATATGTAGCCGTCCACCGACCGCAGGAAATCGCCGGATTGGGGCGAATCTGGGAGATACCGGCGTTTTTCGCGCCCGAGGCAGGAGGAATCGAGGATGAGAGCTATCACGCGAGTTGTTATCGCAGCGGTTGGGCTACTGATGCTGACGAGCCAGACGGCGATCGCGCAGGGCGCTTTCGACGTTGCCGTCAGCTTCGAGCTGAGCGACACCAAGATCAAAGCCAACCCCGCCATCAAGATCCACATCGAACAGCCGGCGGGTCAACCAGAGATGGGACACGTCACCCTGAAGATCCCCAAGGGCTTCAAGTTGCCCCCCGACGCCAAGATCGAGAATGGAGACGTGCTCGGGTCGGCCGACCTTTCGATCGACGCGGGCCCCGGGTGCCGCGGGTTGCCGCCACCGAACGCCCCGGCCACGTTCCCGGATCGTGAGATCGTCGAACAGGACCGTACTGATGAGCAGACCGACCGCGGGGTCAAAGCGGTGTGGGTCGTCGACCTCCAACCCGTGACCAGCATCCCGTTGGAAGTGACCGGCAGCAAGAAGAAGGGCTGGAAGCTCGACGGCGATATCCCGGCGAACGACAACACCTGTCCGCCGATCGTTTTCGATGCAGAGATCGGTCCTACGTCTACGACCGGAGGAGTGCCGCTACTGATAAACGCAGCGGTCGCTAAGGACTACGTCTTCAAAGCGATCTTCACGACCCAGCAGGCGCCGGACGTGGACAAGAACAACCAAATTATTACGCTCACTCCGTGAGCGTTCGCCGACGGTCGAGACCGCCGGCGTTCGGGTTAAAGGAGCACCGGAGGGCCCCGGCGGGGCCCTCTTTTATTTGGCCGACTTATCGGTGGAGGAGGCCGGTGCGTCGGCCTTCTTCTCCGGTTTCTTTTCTTTGCTCGAGTCGGGCTTTGGCGTTGTCGATGACTTGTCACTCTTGGATGATTTCGCGTCGGTCGAGTAGAACCCCGAACCCTTGAACACGATGCCGACGGGCGAGTAGAGCTTTCGCAACTTGCCTCCGCACGCCGGACACTCTTCGAGCGGCGGATCGTCGAAGGACTGGCGCGCCTCCGTTCTCTCGCCGCATGCAGTGCATGCGTACTCATAGATAGGCATGGGGCCATCTTCGCATCAGCTTCGGTGACAATGGTTCTCATGCCCGATACCTCGACCCTGTTTGTCTTCGCTCTTGCTGCGCTGGCTCTCATCGTTATCCCGGGACCGGCGGTGCTGTACGTGATCACTCGCAGCATCGACCAGGGCCGGGCGGCCGGCTTCGTATCGGTGCTGGGGATCGCCGTGGGCGGATTGGTCCACGTTGCTGCCGCGACACTGGGTTTGTCTGCGCTACTCGCTACCTCAGCCGTTGCGTTCCAGGCAGTCAAGTATTTGGGGGCCGCTTACCTGATCTATCTGGGGATCCGCCGGCTCCTCACTCGCGACGAGGGGATGACGGGGGATCCGATCGAGCCGAAGCCGCTCGGGCGGATCTTTGGGCAGGGGATCGTGGTCAACATCCTGAATCCCAAGACGGCCTTGTTCTTCCTGGCCTTCTTGCCTCAGTTCGCCGATCCGGCCACTGGGCCTCTTTCGCTGCAGATCGCGGTCCTGGGAGTCCTATTCGTCGTCATCGCCATCGTGAGCGACGGGACATATGCCTTAATCGCGTCATCGATGAGGCGTGTGCTCAGAGACAGCAAGCGTTTCGGGGCGATCCGCAGGTACATCGCGGGCACGATCTTCGTTTCCTTAGGGGTCGCCGCGGCGTTCGGCCACGCTCAAACGACCGATTAGGGCGGGTCACCGGTAAAGTAGGGCCTTCATACGACCGAAAAAAGGGATAAAGGGGATTCTGGGATGTCCCTCCAGCGGAAGCTGACCCTGTTCTTCGTCACCATCGTGATGCTGCCGCTGATCGCGGCGGCGTTCATCGTTCAGCGCGTCATCACCGACGAGGTCGGTGAGCGGGCCGTGGTCACGATGAGGCCTGCGGTCGATGCCACCGTGAACATCTACAACCGTCAGGTTGGTGTCCTCGAGGGTCAGCTACGCGAGGTCGTCGATGAACCGGATCGCTTGATGGCTGCGCTCGATGCGAAGGATCGAACGGCCCTCAACGCCTATCTGCAGGAACGCCTGAGGTTGGCCGACGGACTCGACTTCTTGATCTTGCAGCGGGGAGACAAGGTCCTCGGTTACGTCTCGACCCAACCCGAGTTCGTCGAGGGTGTGGCACCACCCAACGCCTACGAGATCCGATCGGCTCCCAACGGTGCAGGCGGTGGATTCACCCGCACGCGTCCGATCCCACTCGAGCTTGGATCGCGGGGACCGGTCGCCCAGATCATCGGTGGGATGTGGATCGACAATGAATTGCTCGCCGCCGGGACTCCTTCCGGCATCGGACTATCCGTCGTTGTGGACGGCGAAGTCGTTGCATCAACTCTGAACCTGCCGGGGCCGGTTCGGGTCGACGCTGAGAAGGGCGGGTCCTTCGAAGTGGATCTCGGTGAGCCCGTGAAAGCGATCTCGAGGTCGCTGCAGGACAACACCACCATCGTGGCTTCCATGGATCTTGCCCCCATCAATTCCACATCCGGTCGGGTTCTCACCGCGATGCTGGCGCTACTTCTCATAGCGCTAATGATCACCACCGGTGTTGCCTACGTCCTGGCACGCGCTATCACGCAACCATTGGACGAGCTTGCTCAGGGTGCGATGGCGATATCCGAAGGTCGTTTCGATTACCACATCCCCGTCCGGTCAAAGGATGAGGTGGGCCAACTGGCGTTGGCGTTCAACAAGATGACCGGGCACCTGTCTCAAACGATCTCGGAGCTGTCGTGGTCGCGCGACCAGTTGCGCAAGTCGATCCAGCGTGTCGGCGAAACCTTGCGGTCTACGCACGACATGAAGCAACTTCTGGAGTCGGTTCTCAACACGGCCGCGGACGCGGTGCGAGCAGATGCTGCGATCTTCTGGGCATTCACGCCGACACGAGAAGAGCTGTATCCCTCGATCAGTCGCGGGCTGGATATCGACTCGCTCGTCCGGGTGAGCGTGGGCGAGGGCGCGGTTGGTTTCGTCGCTGAACGCTCGAATCCGGTTGTGATCCCGGCCCCAACCCCCGGCGGAGCGCGATTCTCGCGACACGAGCCGAGGTTCCCTGTTGCTGTGGCCGTACCGATCTACAGCCACGACAAGATCCTCGGGGTTCTGGCTCTCTACCGGAGCGACCCGCGTAAGCACTTCGCCGATCAGGAGCTCGAGATGGTCACGTTCCTCGCCGAACAGGGTGGAACGGCGATCGAGAACGTGCTCCTCCACGAAGAAGCGCAACGGTTGTCGATCACCGACGGGCTCACGGGTATCTGGAACCGGCGTTATTTCCAGATGCAGTTCCGTCAGGTTCTTGCCACAGCCGCTCGATTCAACCGAACCTTCAGCGTCCTGATGTTGGACCTCGACCATTTCAAGAGGATCAACGACACCTACGGTCACCGCAGAGGTGACGAGGTCTTGGTCGAGTTCGCGCAGAGGGTTACGACCATGGTTCGCGAGGTCGACACGTTTGCTCGTTACGGGGGAGAAGAGTTCGCTTGTCTCCTGACGGAAACGGATATCAACGGGGCTATGACGACAGCGGAGAAGATCCGTGAAGCCGTTGCACGTGACCCCTTGGGTGATGCGGACGGAACTCCACTCCACTTGACGGTTTCGATCGGCATCGCCGCGTATCCCGAACATGGTGACTCGTTCATCTCGCTGGTCGAGGCAGCCGACCGGGCGCTGTATCGAGCGAAGCAGACGGGTCGCAACCAGGTATGCGTCGCAGAGAGGCTGCGTTTAGCAACGTAAGGTTGCCGTCATGACGGTGCGCAAGGCAGTTATCCCCGCAGCCGGGTTCGGCACCCGCTTCCTACCCGCCACGAAAGCGCTGGCGAAAGAGATGATCCCGGTCGTCGACAAGCCGGGCATCCAGTACGCGGTCGAAGAGGCCGCTCGGGCCGGGATCGACGACATCCTCGTTGTGACGAGTCGGGGCAAAGGCGCGATCGGAGATCACTTCGACCCCCACTCGGAGCTCGAGCAATTGCTCGAGGCCGCCGGGAAGACCGAGGAGCTGGAGGCGGTTAGACACATCACTTCGCTGGCGAAACTCCATTACGTCCATCAGAAGAAGGCATCAGGTCTCGGACACGCCGTGCTGGAAGCTAAGGAACATGTCGGCTCGGAACCATTCATCGTGATGCTTCCCGACGAGATAGTCCCTGAGCCGAGCGATCAAGAGGTCCCGCTCATCCCGCGCTTGATCGAGTTGTTCAAAGAGACCGACGCGAGTGTGGTGGCCGTTAGGAGGGTCCCTCGGGAGGATGTGCCGAAGTACGGCGTGATCGCTCACGAAGAGATACAGGGTGATCACACGCGGGTTACTCGACTGGTCGAGAAGCCGTCGGTCGACGAAGCACCCTCCGAACTGTCACTTCCCGGCCGCTACCTCTTCAAGCCGGAGATATTCGACGCGATCGAGCGAACCAAGCCTGGGGTCGGCGGTGAGGTCCAGGTCACAGACTCGATCGATCTCTTGGCGCGAGAAAGTGATGTGCTCGCTTATATCCACGAAGGCCCGATCTTCGACTACGGAAAGAAGGTCGAGTTCCTCAAGACGACGATCCGGCTGGCATTGCGTCGCGAGGATCTCGCCAAGCCGTTGCGTGAGTTTCTGGCCGAGATAGACCTGGATTCTTAGAAGTCCGGCCTCTAGTCGGTCTTGGGTCTCTTCAAGAAAGCGGTTGTTCCGGTTGCCTGGCTCTCGATCACCTGCACCAATTCCCAGCCCTCTTCACCCCACTGGTTCAGGATCTCTTGGAGGGCATGCGAGATGAGAGGAACGGTCGCGTACTCCCACTTCTGCACGGAAGCCACCTCCTGGCCATCTGGTGTTGCCCTGTGATTCGGTCCGGGGCAACCTACTCCAGGTGACCGCTGTTCCATCCCTCTTGTTGTCGGGTGAAGTCATCGCGCATCAGGTGCGGATCGCCGGCTCGGCCAGACGTCGGTTGCGGGGACTGGTGATGCGCCCGAGCTTGTCACCGGGCGAGGCGCTCGTGCTGGAACCGGCCAAGCAGATCCACACGTTCGGTATGCGGTTCGAGATAGACGCGGTTTTCTGTGACCAGGATTGGACCTGTGTCCACCTAGTGAGGGGGCTGGGGCCGTGCCGCATCACCCGCTGGGTGCGGGATGCGCGGCGAGTGGTTGAGATGGCGGCGGGATCGCTTCCTAGATGTTTAGAGGTTGGAGATCGCTTGGAACTGCTCGAAGGTTCAGGGAACTTCGTCGAGCCCCGTTAGGTAGGCATCCCGAGGCAAGAAGATCCAGACGCCCGCAACGTCTCCGGCTTTCTCGCTGATGAACCGGAGGGCATCGAGGCGGGGGCCGGCACTCGTCCCGGCAGCCTGTAGAGCGCCTCTGTTCTCGAGTTCCTCAACGAGATCCTGGGTCGGGTGGCCTTCGATCTCCATGCGCTCTGGTCCTTCCGTCCGCGGTTACTTGTTACTGGTTGACGACCGCTCTCTCGAGTAGGTGTCGCGCGCCGCGGTCAGAACTGCGGTTGACGCAAAGGTCATGAAGGCAACACCGGCGGCGATGAAAGCGATCATCACGTACCGGGAGCTCGAGCCCGGCCAGTTGATCGTGATGAAGGCGAACAGAGCAGCGATCCCGACGAGAGCTGAGACGGCCATGCCCGCGATCGACAAACCATGCAAACGACCCGGCGGCGAAACCGGCTCTTCGGACGGCATGTCGTTTGGAAGAGACACGACCTGGCCTTTCGTGCGTGGGTTCTGGTCGGTGGTCGTCATCGACTCTTCCTCTCCAGCCATTCCAAGAGGGTTCGGGTCATCACGCCCGTTCCGCCCTTCGGGCAATCGTCACTTCCATTCTCGCTCCGTCCCGTTCCTGCGATGTCCAGGTGCACCCAGGGGATCCCGTCTCCGACGAACTCACG
>DASQLQ010000049.1:0-44488 GCA_035629935.1 Actinomycetota bacterium | reverse complement strand
ATCCGTTAGACGCTGGTGCCCGGCGGATAGTTCGGAGGTGCCATGCTTCGTCCATGGCTTACCTCGGCAACCTCACCTGTCGTGACTGCGGGTTGACGTTCACGGCCCGATGGGGCTCCTTCGAGGACGCAGACGAGTACCGCTGTTCGAGGGATCACGTCGTGCACGTCGAGCCCCACTCGGGTGTCGTCCTGGCGGTCGAAGGGAGTCCGGCCGATGGTCGAACACTGGTCGAGCTGTTCGGCCGTTGCCCGATGTGCGACACGGAGCTGGCTACCGGCCTGCTCCCGAGCTGCCCGGTGTGTGACGGCCGGGACCACGATGTTCTCCTCGCCGGCACCCTGGGTTAGGCGGCGGGCTCGGCCGGCGCCCAGAGCAGATGGCTCTTTTAGCACTCTCTATTTGGGAGTGCTAAAAACTGCCCCAGGCGGGTACGATTGGCTTTCATGACTAACGACGCAGGGACCCTCGGAGACCGCCGCGCCCACATCCTTCGGGCACTCATCTCCCACTACGTGAACTCCGGGGAACCGGTGGGGTCGAAGACGCTGGTCGACCGGTTCAACCTCAAGGTGTCGCCGGCCACGGTGAGGAACGAGCTCGCCGCCCTCGAGGAAGCCGGGTTGATCCACCAGCCACACACGTCCGCAGGACGCATACCTACCGACGCCGGTTATCGGTTCTTCGTCGATCGCTTCGGTGGGAACATGAAATTGCCCGAGCGCGAGTCTCGACAGGTCGAGCAGTTCTTCGGCGAGCCGCGGTGGGAGCTCGAGGAGGCGCTTCGCCAAACGGCCTCGCTGCTCTCGACCATGACCGATCATGCCGCCGTTGTGTTCGCTCCCGCCCTCGACCGCAGCACGATTCGCCACCTCGAGATCGTTGCGCTACCCGGCAGCAGGGCGATGGTGGTCGTCGTTACGGACTCGGGGCGCGTCTACAACCAGGTTGTGCATCACGACGAGCGTCTCGATGAAGAACAGCTGGCACGGGCAGGGCGCGTGCTCGACGCACTCGTGGTCGGTGTCGCTCTCGACGATGTCGGCGAGACGTTGAAGAAATCGCTGGAGCGATTCGCTCCCGAAGAGCGCGAGTTGATCGGGTCGATCGGCGAGTTACTGCAGACCGAGTTGGCTAAGCGCGACGCAGAGAAGGTGTTCCTCGAAGGCGCCTCGAACATCATCGATGAGCACAAGTTCTCGGACCTAGAGACGGTGCGCCACGTGATCGAGGCTCTCGAGCACCGCCGGCTGCTCCTCGAGGTCCTCGCAGAGGCTTTGGCTGTCGGAAGCGTGTCTGTGCGTATCGGCACTGAGAACTTGTCGGAAGAGATGCAGTTCTGTTCCGTGATCACCGCTCCCTACGGGACCGGGGGCACCCAGTTGGGTTCCTTGGGTGTGGTCGGCCCCACGCGGATGGACTACGGACGCACGATCGCGGCGGTACACGAGGTCGCCGCGAGCCTCGGCCGGATGCTGTCCGGGATCTGATCGATCCTCATGGCGCGTGACCATTACGAGGTATTAGGAGTTTCCCGGCAGGCGACTCAAGAAGAGATAAAACGCGCCTACCGTCAGCTGGCGCGCAAGTTCCACCCGGATGCCAACCAGGACGACCCGTCGGCTGAGGAACGTTTCAAGGAGATCACGGTCTCCTACGAGGTGTTGTCGGATCCTCAGAAGCGCCAGAACTACGACACGTTCGGCGACGACCGTATGGGCGGAGCCGGCTTCGGTGACTTCGGCGGGATATCGGACCTGTTCTCCAGCTTCTTCGGAGGTTTCGGTGGGCAGGGCGCGCGGCGCGGCCCCCCCAGAGGCGCCGACATCCTGGCCACCGTCGAGCTAACGCTCGAAGAGGCGGCTCAGAGCGTCGAGAAGGAAGTCGAGATCACCACCCTCGTGGGGTGCGAGGAATGCGAGGGGAGCGGAGCGGCCCCCGGCACGTCCCCGACCCAGTGTTCCGAGTGCGGGGGCACGGGTGAACAACGTCAGGTCCGCCGCACCGTCTTCGGAAACGTCATGACCGCATCGACCTGCCGCAGATGTGGCGGTCGTGGCCAGGAGATCGTCGATCCGTGTCCCACCTGCAATGGGAGTGGACGGACCCAAGCAACCGAGACCATGACGGTGCGCGTTCCACCCGGCATCGACGACGGGGCGCAACTGCGCGTAACCGGCCGCGGCGAGGCCGGTCCCCTCGGTGGGATGTCCGGTGATCTGTACGTCGAGATCCGCATCAAGCGTCACGAGTTCCTGCAGCGTGCCGGCGACGACCTGGGTTGCCAGGTAACGGTGCCGATGACGATCGCCGCTCTCGGTGGGAACGCCGAGGTCCCCACCTTGGAGGGACCCGAGACGATCGAGATAAAGCCTGGCACGCAATCGGGCGAGGTGATCCATCTGAAGGGCAAAGGGATGCCGCGCCTGTCTCGTGGGGGCCGGGGAGAGCTCATAGCCATCCTGAAGGTCGAGACACCCGTTGACCTCACCCCGGAACAGGAAGAGCTGCTTCAACGATTCGCGGAGCTGCGTAACGAAGAGATCGCGGACCGCAACCTCTTCCAGAAGATCAAGGAAGCGTTCTCCTGATGACGCGGGCGGGCCGCTGAGCGAGCCCTGGTTCATCGCGCCGGTCGAAGACTGGAACGGGTCCGAGATCACACTTCCCCACGACGAGTCCCATCACGCGCTCCGAGTGCTGCGGATCGAGCCCCCGGCGGTAGTGACCGTGACCGACGGCAAAGGCAACGTGGCACGAGCGGCGGCAAGCCGAGTCGTGGATGACCGCCTGGTGGTCGAGATCCTCGACCGCGAGGAACGACGTCGGGCAACCCCCGAGATCGTCGTCTATCAAGCCGCAGCGAAGGGACACAAGCTGGACGACGCCGTTCAGTGCCTGACGGAGCTCGGCGTCGCTGAGTTCTGGGTCTTCGAGTCATCCAGGTCGATCGTCAAGTGGGACCGCAACAAGGTCGAGAGATTGAACGGCCGGTGGAACTCCATCGCACGGAGTGCGGCCAAACAGTCGCGTAACGCCTACCTGCTCCGTGCCGGTGGGGGACTGTCGTGGACCGAAACCGTCCGGAGGGTGGCTGCCGAGCCGCTCGCCTGTGTCCTGTGGGAGGGAGCAACCATCCCCTTGCGCACGACGCTCGTTGGTGGGGCAGAACGCGTTGCCGTGGTGGTCGGGCCCGAGGGGGGCCTTGCTCGCGAGGAGGCGGAATCCCTGGCCGATGCCGGCGCACAGTTGGCTTCGCTCGGTCCACTGATCCTTCGCACCGAGCACGCCCCGGTGGTGGCCGCATCCGCACTGATGTTCCACTACGGTTTGATCGGATGACGACGGTTTCTTTCACCACACTCGGTTGCCGCTTGAATCAAGCGGAGTCCGACTCGATGGCGGAAGACCTCGGCGCGTCCGGGGTCGCGCCTGCTCCTGCAGGGACCGATCCCGACATCATCGTGGTCAACACTTGCACCGTGACCCGCGAAGCGACAAAGGCGTCACGCATGGCTATCCGCAGAGCCGTTCGGGATCACCCCTCGGCAAAGGTCGTCGTCGCCGGCTGTTACGCGGTGTCGGATCGCGCCGAGATCGAAGCGATCGATGGAGTGCATGCCATCGTGGGCAACACCGAGAAAGAGGATTTCGCTGCGGCCCTCGAGCTGAACTCCTCCGTGGCCCCCCTGCTCCAGATCGGGATGCCCACAGCTCCCGTCCGCACACCCCACAAGGTGCGCGCGAACCTGAAGGCGCAGACCGGATGCGATGAGTGGTGTTCCTTCTGCATCATCCCGACGACACGCGGCCCCCTCCGCTCGATGGACGAAGACCAGCTGATCCGCGAAGCAACGGCCCGCGCACAGGCGGGGGCCCGCGAGCTGGTCCTGACCGGAGTACACCTGGGCAAGTACACCTACGACTCCGGAGGAGACGAGCGTTCTCTGATCCGGCTGTTTGAACGCTTGCTTGCGATCGAAGGTGTCTGGCGCCTGCGGCTGTCGTCGATCCTGTCGCGACACCTGACGGATGAGGTCGTCGACTACATGGCGGCGGAGCCGCGGGTCTGCCGTTACCTGCACGTTCCGCTTCAATCGGGTGACCCCGAGATCCTGCAGGCAATGAACCGGCCGTACGAGATCGAGGAATACGTGGACCGCGTCAAACATGCCCAGAGCAGGTTGCCCGGCCTCGCTCTCGCCACGGACATCATCGTCGGGTTTCCGGGCGAAACCGAGGCTGCGTTCGAGAAGACCATGACTGTGGTGCGGGAACTTCGATACTCGAAACTGCATGTTTTCCGGTACTCGGCGCGGCCCGGGACCGCGGCAGCTTCGATGACCGACGAGATCCCGCCGCCTATCAAGAAGGATCGGTCCAAGCGATTGATCGATCTGGGGAACTCGATCCGTTCGCACTTCCTCGCCGAGCACCTGAACCGGCACCTTGAGGTTCTCGTGGAGGACGAGCGTGATGTCGACGGTGTGTCGGTCTGTTCCGGCCAGACCGATGACTACGTGAGGGTTTGGTTCGAGGCGGCCGGTTTGTTGGGCAAACTTGTCACCGTGCAAGGCAATGAAGTGCGCGCCGATGGAATCCGAGGAGCGCGCGTGCTCGAAGTGATCAGAGGGGGGCGTTGATGGCCGATCAGTGTCTTTTCTGTCGGATCGTGGCCGGCGAGATCGATTCGACCAAGGTGCGCGAGACCGACAACGTGCTCGCGTTCCAGGACATCAATCCCGCGGCCCCCACACACGTCCTGGTGATCCCGAAGAAGCACATCGTTTCGGCGGCCGACCTTTCTTCTCGGGACGGGGATGTCCTGGCCGAGATATTCAGTGTGGCGGCAGCGATCGCCGACGAAGCAGGGTTCTCCGATGGCTATCGGGTCGTGACTAACGTGGGTGCCAAGGCAGGCCAAAGCGTGTTCCACCTCCACTTCCACGTGCTCGGGGGGAGGGACTTCTCCTGGCCCCCCGGCTAGAGCCCACTGGGCCCCACGACCACTAGACTGGAAGCCTTAGATGCCTAGCGAGAATCAAGTGAAGATCCTCGTCCCGGGCCACCACGAGATGGTGGGCCTGGTCGGAGCGAGGGATGAACTCCTGAAGCTCATCGAAGCCGCGTTCGAAACGCGGATCCTGGTGCGCGGCAACGAGATCACCATCACCGGCGACTCGACCGAGACCGAGACCGTCGCCAAGCTCTTCGAGGAGCTGCTGACCCTGTTGGAGCGGGGCCACGTCCTCACCACCGAATCCGTCGGGCACTCGATCGACATCATCAAAGGCGCCGACGATCACAAGCCATCCGACGTTCTCGGCGACACGATCGTCGTCACGCACACGGGCAAAGCGATCCGGCCTAAGACTATCGGGCAGAAGGGATACGTCGATGCGATCCGCAAGAACACAATCGTCTTCGGCATCGGACCGGCCGGTTCCGGGAAGACGTATCTAGCGGTCGCCCTGGCGATCGAAGCCCTGAAGTCCGGAGTCGTGTCGCGCATCGTCCTCACCAGGCCCGCCGTCGAAGCGGGCGAGCGCCTCGGCTTCCTTCCCGGAGACATCGCCGCGAAGATCGATCCCTACCTCAGGCCTTTGTACGACGCGCTCTACGAGATGCTCGAGCCGGATGCATTCCAGAGGTACGTCGATCGCGGGACGGTCGAGATCGCGCCACTTGGTTTCATGCGTGGCCGCACGCTCAACGATGCATTCATCATCCTGGACGAGGCTCAGAACACGACACCTGAGCAGATGAAGATGTTCCTCACCCGGCTTGGATTCGGTTCCAAAGCCGTCGTCACGGGAGACGTCACTCAGATCGACCTTCCCTCGGGGTCGCGCTCCGGGCTGATCGTGGTCGAAGAGATCCTGACGAACATCAGCGGCGTGGCCTTCACGCATCTTGGGTCTCGTGACGTGGTCCGGCACAAGATCGTGCAGGACATCGTCGAGGCATACCGGGTCTACTCGGACACATCAAAAGCAGTCAGATAGTCGTGAACGTTTTTGTCGCTAACGAGCAGACCCTCAGTGTCGACGAACTGCGGCTCGTTGCTCTCGCGTCCCACACCCTGAACGCTGAGAACGTCGACGAGGAAGCCGAGTTATCCATCCTCCTCGTGGGGGCCGATCACATCAAGCGCCTGAACAAGCGTTTCGCAGGTGACGAGTACGCGACCGATGTGCTGGCGTTCCCGATGATGGAAGGCGAGGAGAACGACTTCCTACTCGGGGATGTCGTCGTTTGTCCCGAGGTCGCCGATCGCAATGCTGCGAAGTTGGGACACGGGCTCCGCGAGGAGCTCGACACGCTCATCGTGCATGGCACTTTGCACCTGCTCGGTTACGACCATCAGGGTAGCCACGACAAAGCCATCATGGACAAACGTCAGCGCGAAGTCATCGAGTCGTTCGTTACCTCCACGCTGTGAACACCTTCGTCTGGCCTTTCATCGCTCTCGTCGCTCTCGGCATCGCCGCGTTCGCTGCCGCGGCCGAGACGGCCATCTCCCGGATAGGTCGCGTGCGGGCCCACCATCTACTACAGGACAAGAAGCGGGGGGCCGAGACGCTGGTGAAGATCACCGAGGATCCTGCCCCTTACCTCAACATCGTGCGTCTACTGAGCCTGCTCGCCCACGTCACGACGACCGCGATCGTGACCTGGCTGCTGTTCGAGGCTCTCGGAACCACAGGGGTTCTGGTCTCCATCGGCGCCATGACCGTGGTCGCATTCGTTCTCGCCGAGGTCGTTCCCAAGACGTACACGGTGCAGCGCGTCGAAAGCTCGGCGCTCAAGCTCGCTCGTCCGGTCTTCTTCCTCGGGAAGCTCTTGAAGCCGTTCGGGCGGGGCCTCGTTTTGCTGGCGAACGCGACCATGGTGCTGCTCCCCGGTAAAGGTCTTCCGAAGGGACCGTTCGTTACGGAATATGAGATCCGTCACATGGTCGATGTCGCCGAGGAGGAGGAGGAGATCGAGGAGGAGGAGCGCGAGCTGATCCACTCGATCTTCGAGTTCGGCGACACCGTGGTGCGCGAGGTCATGGTGCCTCGTCCCGACATGGTGACCCTCCCAGTGGATTCCACGCTTGACCAGGCTCTCCAGGTGATCGTCGATGCCGGTTACTCCCGCATCCCTCTGTTCGAAGGTGACAACGACAACATCACCGGGCTTCTCTATGCGAAGGACGTCCTCAAGCGCATGCACGAAGCGAAGGGGGACACCAAGGTCTCGTCGTTGGCTCGCCCGCCGACGTTCGTGCCCGAGCAGAAGAAGGTCGCAGAGTTGCTTCGGGAGATGCAGGCCGCCCGCGTTCACATGGCGATCGTGGTGGACGAGTATGGGGGGACGGCAGGGTTGGTAACCATCGAGGACCTCATCGAGGAGATCGTGGGCGAGATCGTCGACGAGTACGACGTCGAAGAGCCGCTCGTTGAGCCGTTGGATGACGACACGATCCGCGTCGACGCAAAGATGCCGATCGATGAAGTGAACGAGCTACTCGAGGTTGACCTACCCCACGAGGAATGGGACACGGTGGGTGGCCTCGTGTTCGGCCTCACCGGACGAGTGCCGGTGGTGGGCGAGACCGTGAAATACGACTCTCTCGAGTTCCGCACCGAACGCGTGACGGGGCGACGCATCCAAAAAGTCGTGATCAAGAAGGTCCAGGGGTCCGTCGAGAGCGCAGCGCAGTAGATGTTCCGCTCGGGTTTCGTTACGGTCGTCGGACGGCCCAACGTGGGGAAGTCGACATTGGTGAACGCCCTCGTTGGGGGCAAGGTGGCGATCACCTCGGACAAACCCCAAACGACCCGCAGCGCGATAAGGGGCATCCTGAATTCGGACGGCAGTCAAGTCGTGATCGTCGATACGCCCGGCTATCACAAGCCGCGAACGCTGCTGGGGCGCAAGCTCAACGAGGTGGTGCGCTCGGCTTGGTCCGATGTTGACCTGGCGTTGTTCGTCGTCGACGGCAAGGCAGGGGTGGGTCGTGGTGACGCCAAGGTAGCGGCCGACCTGAAGGCTGCAGGGCGGCCGACGATCTGTGTGGTCAACAAGGTCGACGTCATGAAACCGGACGAGATAGCAGCGGCTCTGAGCGCTACCTCACGGATCGGGGACTTCGACGAGTACGTTCCGGTGTCGGCACTGGCCGATGACGGCGTCGATCTCCTGAAGGGCCTCGTCCTCGAGCGAATGCCGGAAGGCCCCATGTACTACCCTCCCGGAACGCAAAGCGATCAGCCTCCTCCTGCTTTCGTCGCAGAGTTGGTGCGGGAGAAGCTGCTGACCAGGACCCACGAAGAACTTCCTCATTCGATCGCGGTCGTGACCGAGGAGTACGAGGAACGGGAAGACGGTCTGTTGGAGATACGAGCGATCATCTTCGTCGAGCGTGACTCCCAGAAGGGGATCGTGATCGGCAAGGGCGGTCGAACTCTGAAGGAAGCCGGGACGGAAGCGCGAGAAGAGATCGAGTTGCTCTTCGGTCGAAAGGTCTACCTAGAGCTCATGGTGAAAGTGGAAAAAGATTGGCAGCGGAGAGCACACGCTCTCGAGCGGTTGGGTTTCGTGGCGCAATGAGACACGCTCCCGCATACGAGGTTCGGAATCTCCGCAAGACCTACCGCTCGCCACAGGTAGTTGCGAACGACGGGATCACCTTCTCTGTCGACGCGGGGACTTCCTTCGGGCTACTGGGACCGAACGGGGCAGGCAAGACAACGCTCGTTCGCCAACTGGTGGGCTTGCTGACGCCGACGTCGGGAGACATCCGCCTGTTCGGCGAGCCGTTGCCTGCGAAGGGCTCCGAGCTCCGCATCGGACGCCACGTCGCCTACCTGCCGCAAGGTGCACTAGCCCTGGGCGAGCTGAAGGTCGGCGAGGCCTTCAGGTGGACGGCGATGATGCGCGGCTGCGGCAAGGCGACGGCGCGATCGGAGAGCGCGGAGCTGATCGAGACACTCGAGCTCGGGGAAGTGGTCGACCGGCAGTTGCGGAAACTCTCCGGTGGCCAGAGGCGGCTGACTCAGATAGGCATGACGCTAGTTGGTCGACTACCCGTAGTCATCTTGGATGAGCCGACGACCGACGTCGATCCGGCGCTCAGGGCGCGCATCTGGTCACTGCTCGCCGAGCGGGCACGCAGCGGCACTGCGGTGATCCTCGTCACCCACGACGTGGCCGAAGCGGAGCACGTGCTCGATCGCGTCGCGATCCTCGAGCGGGGAACGATCACGACGATGGGAACGCCGGCGGAGCTCAAGGCTCGTCTCGCTCATCGAACCCGGGTCGAGGTCGTGTTAGCCGAACGCTCCACGGCGACAACTGCATCGGTGGCCGAGCTTCTCGGCGCCGACACACGGGTCGATGGCCGGCGGGTGAGCGCATGGGTTCCCGCCGACGAGGCCCTCGTCACGCTCGAGAAAGTGATGACGTCGATCGGTGCCGATTCGCTAGAGGACGTCAGGTTGATCACCCCGACGCTCGAGGACGTCTATCTCGAGCTGAGCGGCCATCGGTTGGAGGAGCAGGCATGAGGACGGGCAAGTGGGGGAAGTTCGTCGTGCTCCTTCGGATGCAGATGACACGACTGAGGACATCGTGGCGTCCCTATCTGATCGTCTCTTCGGTGATGCCACTCGGGATCGCACTCTTGCTCCGGGCGGTGATGGACCCGGCGCAGGTACGGGCGTTCGGGATCCAGATCGTGTCGGGGTCGGTGGTGCTGGCGATCTCGATGACGGCCATCGTCATGTTGGCCCAACGGATCGCGTCGCTCAGGGAAACGCGAGCCATCGATTTCTACGCAACCCTGCCGGTTTCTCGGTCGGCGGTCGTGGCAGCGATCCTCGTGTCCTTCGCGGTGTTCTCGCTTCCCGGCGCGATCGTCGTATGTGTTGCGGGGGCCGCGTTGTTCGATCTGTCCCTAGCCGCTCTGTGGGCCGTGTTGCCGGTGTGGGCTCTGGGATCGTTCGCTCTAGCAGGGCTCGGTGTGCTGATCGGATTCGGGGCTCCCGACGAGCAACTGGCCGGGATGTACTCGAACCTCGCGATGATGGCTGTGCTGTTCCTCGGGATCCTTCCCGCAGCCAAGATCCCCGGCTGGCTCGATCCGGTGCGCGCCGTGCTGCCTTCGACCTACGCGGTCAATGCGCTCAAGCCGGGGTTCCAGGGCGATCCGGGGATCGGGCAGGTGTGGGACTTCCTGCTGCTGGCCCTATTCGGCGCGCTATTCTTCTGGACCGTTCGAGGACCGCTCTGGCCGAAAGACGAATAGATGCCGCAAGCAACCGTGAAGACTTACGACTCGATCACGCGCACCGGCGTGCTCGTGACCGACGACGGGCAAACCGAGTTCACCGTGGACGGCAAGTCCATGGATTCGGGCATGTTCAGGTTCCTTCGCCCGGGCCAGCGGGTCACGTTCGACGTGGTGCAGGAGGACGGCGAGCCTCAGCTGCGCAACCTCCGCATCGGTATCGCTTAGGCCGGCACTTCCTTCAGTTGCGGGAACGAGACCTCCAGGTACTCCGTAGCCGAGGTCAGGAACAGATCAAGTAGGTCGGGGTCGAAGTGCGTCCCTCGCTTCTCTTTCATGATCTTGAAGCACTTGCCCAACGGCAGCCCACTCCGATATGGCCTCTGCGAGAGCATCGCGTCGAAAACATCGCTGATAGCCGCGATCCGTCCTTCGATGGGGATCTCTTCTCCTCGTAAGCCGTTCGGATATCCGGCGCCGTCGAATCGCTCGTGGTGAGTCAGTGCGATGGTGGCAGCTGTGTCGAGGAGCTTCGAGTTCGATCCCGACAGGATCCGATGGCCGATCACCGTGTGCTCCTCCATCGTTTTGCGCTCGTCGGGTGTCAGGCGACCCGGCTTCATCAACACCCGGTCGGGGACGCCGATCTTTCCGATGTCGTGCATCGGGCTCGCGAGCCTGATCAGATCGACATGCTCGGCGTCGAGCCCGTACGAGCGCGCCAAGCGTTCGCAGTAAGTCCCCATGTGGTCGACGTCCTGTGGTGTCTGAACCTCGCGGAACTCACCGGCGAGGGATAGACGACGGATCGTTTCCTCTTGTGCAAGACGCAATTCCTGGTCGGCGGCTTCGAGGGTCTTCACCGCGTCCCACAGGTCCGATGTCCGGGCCTGCACCATGCTTTCGAGCTCGAGATTGCGCTCTCGTAGTCTCCGGTGGAGGAAGCGTGGTTCGAGCAGGTTGTTCATCTGCAGGAGCAACTCGGTCCAGTCGATCGGTTTCGTCAGGAACGCCTTCGCTCCGGCCGCCAAAGCACGCTTCTTGGCTTCTTTAGTTCTCTCCGAGGTCAGAACGAGAACGGGGGACGCGTACCCCTTTAGGTCACTCGAACAGGAATCGAGGATCACGAGGTCGGGTTCGCAGGCGCGTCGCGCGTCCAATGCTTGAGTGGGGCGAAGGAAGGTCGAGATACGCATGTATCCCGCGCACTCGAGGATCTTCTTTACATGCTCGCCCGCGGCAAGGTCTGGTTCGACGACGAAGACAAGGGCGTCTGGATGGCTTGGTGGGATGTTCACTGTTTTCCCATCGGCGCGCGAGGGGCAAATCCTCAGTCAGTTAGTCCAATCCGGCTATACCCGGGTAGTCCCGACCCCCGTTCTGGAGCTGGTCTGACTACCTGGATTTGGGTCCAAAACGGACTTAAGCGCCGCGGACCCCGGGCCGAAGCATCTCCCGACCGAGTTGGAAGGTGTCACCGAACCGGAAGGAGCAGATTTGCGCAAAGGGAAGCGTTTCCTTGGAGCAGCGGCGCTCGTAGCGATCCTCATGTTTGCGGGGTCGGCTTACACGAACGCCAACACGTTCGCTATCGAGCCGAAAGCCGGTGCCGGGTCACAGGCGATCAGTGGTTATGACATCAGCAACGTGCACTACGACCTCAACGCAACCGATCCACAGAACATCGACTCGATCGATTTCGAGCTCGACGGCGAGCCCGCCGCTTCGGCGACGATCCAGTACCGCTTGTCAGCGGGTGGTGCATGGTCGGGTGACTGTGCTCACGTGAACGCCGCCGGAACCTCAACGGTCTCGGACTGTACGGCCCCCGCAGGATCCACAGTGGTGGGAACCACCAACCTCACCGTGGTTGTAGCGGACTAACAAGCCCCCCATAGCGTGTTGGGAGCGGTGCTTACGCCGGCGCCGCTCCTAACCGCATTTCTGAAGGCAGACAGATGCGAGGAGGTCGCGTGAGCCGGATCCTGAAGGTCGTTTTCGGTTTCGTTCTGGCCGCGGGGCTGTGGTTCTGGCTCGCTCCTCAGCAGCTCGGTGGACCGGTCGTGTACACGGTCACCACCGGCAACAGCATGGAGCCCCTCTTGCATGAGGGCGATCTGGCGATCGTCCGAGAGCAACCGACGTATGGGATCGGCGACGCCGTTGCCTACCGGAGTGAACGCCTGGGCCGCACCGTCCTTCACCGCATCGTCGATGTCGACGACACGCGATACGTCTTCAAGGGCGACAACAACGACTTCCTCGACCCCGAGCATCTTGGGTCGGACCAGGTCATGGGAACCCTGTGGGTCCACGTGCCGAAGGTTGGTCACGCGTTCCGGTTCCTTCAGACACCTATGGGACTGGGAGGCGTAGGAGTTCTCCTCGCCGGTCTCCTCGGCCTGTTCGGGGTCCGCAAGCGACGTGGTCGTGTGGTCAAGCCGCGTCACGCGGCACCGAAGTCAGTGACGCTTCCTGTTCACCCCATCAACGTTCGGCGGCCCGAGCAGAAGGGTGTTGGTGCCCGGAAGCTGGTTCGTACCATCGCGCTATCCACGATAGGGACGTTCGTCCTGTCGCTCGGCTTCGGTGCGCTGACGTATGGATCGCCACCGACGCGCACGGAGAGCTCGTCCGTTCGTTACCGGCACGCGGGGACGTTCGCCTACACAACAGCGGCTCCACCCGGGCCCGCCTACGACGGACCGGGGATCGTGACCGGCGAGCCCGTGTTCCTGAAACTCGTCGATGAGGTGACCCTGTCCTTCGACTATGCCTTCGATACGAGGGCGTCACACGATGTCGATCTCGCCGGGAATCTGGTTGCGAAGCTCAGTGCCCCCAACGGATTCGCGCGCACGATCGAGCTGCCTACCGACGCAGTTGTGGTTGACGACCAGCTTCAACTGGCGGCCCCACTCGACCTTGCCGCCCTGAAGAAACTCGTACGTGAGGTGGAGAGATCGACCGGCGTGGAACAAAGCATCTACGACCTACGGATCGTCCCCGCCATAAGTGTGAACGGGACGGTCTCCGACAGGCCGTTCGAGGAGACGTTCTCTCCCGAACTGAAACTGCACTTCGACGGGCTACAGCTCCTCGCCGAACGTGACGTCCACGGCGAGGTTCCCGCCGACATGGTGGACCCGGTCGAGATGGGCGACATCAGTGTTTCCGGGGAGGTTCCGGGATACATAGCGGCCATGGGCGTGAAGGTTCCGCTGCCGGTGGCCAGGCGGATAGCGGCCGGGGGGGCAGGCGCATCCGTATTGATCCTGCTCGTCTCGGCGCTGGCTTTGCTGCTGGTTCTCCCACGTGACGAGGCGTCCCGGATCTATGCCCGCTACGGCTCGATGCTGGTATCGGTGGACGAGATGCCGGTTGCCGATCACGACACCATCGATGTGCCTCGCATCGCTACTCTCGTCAAGCTGGGTCAGCGCTTCGAGGAGCCGATCCTGCACCACACCTCTCGCCAGAGTCACTCCTATCTGGTGTTCCACGACGGCCTGCTCTACCGCTACCGGCTGGCCCTGGCCGAGCCGCTGGCTGCCTGACCCAGAATCCACGGGATACGACCCCGGCTGGCTACGCTTGGTAGATGCCCGGCCTATACAAAGACGAGGGGATCGTCCTAAAGACGATCAAGCTCGGAGAAGCGGATCGCATCATCACGTTGCTGACCCGCGAGAACGGCAAGGTTCGGGCCGTTGCCAAGGGGATACGTAAGACCAAGAGTCGCTTCGGGGGGCGACTCGAGCCGTTCACGAGGGCCCGGTTGATGATCTACAAGGGTCGCAACCTGGACACGATCACCTCTGTCGACGTCGTGGATTCGTTCGATTCGGTGAGGATGAACTACCTGCGCCTGACTTCGGCCGCAACTCTCGTGGAAGTGGTCGAGAAGATCACTCCCGACCGTGAACGTTCACTTTCGGTCTACTCGCTCTTGCTCGCAGGGCTGCAAGCGCTGACGACGCGCCCTGGACCGACGATCTTGCCGGCGTTCTTGGTGAAGTTGCTCTCCGTGTCCGGTTACCACCCACAACTCACCGTCTGCGTTGGATGTGGAGCGAGTGACGACTTGATGGGCTTCAGCCCGGGGATGGGCGGAGCCGTTTGTGAGGACTGCTGGCGCGAGGATCGCGATGCCCTGCGACTGGCTCCCGACCGGATCGCCCTTCTGGCGCACCTGCTCGGCTCGGATTTCGGCCACGATGCCGATTCAGGTGCGGTTATCGAAGTGACGCAAGCGTTGCGCAAGTACACCGAATATCACCTCGAACGGCCACTGAAGAGCATGCAACTGCTTCCCACCAATTGACCGAGATCCCGCGTCACATCGCGATCATCATGGACGGCAATGGGCGGTGGGCCGCAGCCCGCAACCTGCCGCGCACTGAAGGTCACACGCAGGGCGAGAAGGCGCTTTGGGATGTGATCCAGGGAGCTCTGGATGCCGGCGTCGGTTACCTGTCGGTCTTCGCCTTCTCTACCGAGAACTGGACACGCCCTCGTGAAGAAGTGGACTTCCTGTTCAACTTCAACCGGAGCTTGCTGCGCGAGCGCCGCAACTCGCTGAAGGAGATGGGTGTTCGCATCCGGCGGATCGGACGTCGCGAACCGGTGCCCCAGGACGTGCTCGACGAGTTCGATCAAGCCGAAGAGATGACTCGGGAGAATTCGAAACTGCAACTCCTCGTGTGCTTCAACTATGGGGGCCGCGCCGAGATAGAAGATGCTGCTGCTGCGGGGGCCATCGCCGAGAATCTGTACGCGCCCGACGTACCTGAGGTTGATCTTTTGATCCGCACGTCGGGTGAGAAGAGGTTGTCGAATTTCCTCTTGTGGCAGTCGGCCTACGCCGAGTTGTACTTCACCGATACGCTGTGGCCCGATTTCGACCGCAACAGTTTGTTAGAGGCTGTTGCGGATTACGCAGAACGCCACCGGCGGTTCGGAGGACTGTGATGGAACTACTCGAGATCGCCGACGCGATCCTCAAAGGAGAGGCTTCAACCGACGAGCACCATCCCTTCCTCCCTTCGCCGCAGGTCGTGGAGGTGGCCCCTGGTGTGGCTTTCGTAGCGGGATTCTCGAACGCCTGTGCTTTCGTGACCGGCGACGGGCTCGTGATGATCGACAGCGGCGGGTTCCTAACCAGGAGCCAGGTGCGAGATCTATTGCGCGGATGGACGAGCGAACGTTTGCACACCGCCATCTATTCGCACGGCCACGTGGACCATGTCTTCGGCATCGGCCCGTTCGAGGAGGAGGGGCTCGGGCCGGTCCACGTCGTAGCCCACGAGAACGTTCCGTCACGCTTCGACCGGTACGTCCTGACCGCCGGATACAACTCGGTCATCAATCAACGCCAGTTCCAGGTCCCCGGCCTCGAATGGCCGACGGATTTCCGCTATCCGGATCAGGTCTACCGGGATCGTTTGTCGCTGGAGGTCGGCGGCACCGCATTCGAGCTCCGTCATGCGAAGGGCGAGACCGACGATCACACCTGGACATGGGTGCCGGAGAAGAAGGTGTTGTGCTGCGGGGACCTCTTCATCTGGTGCTCGCCGAACGCCGGAAACCCGCAGAAAGCTCAGCGCTATCCGCGCGAGTGGGCCGTCGCATTGCGCGAGATGCTCGAGCTGGGGGCCGAGATCCTTCTACCCGGACACGGGTTGCCGGTCGTCGGGGCGGATCGGGTCCGCCAGGTTCTCGACGACACGGCGTCCTATCTCGAGTCCGTCGTGGAGCAGACGCTCGACCTGATGAATTCCGGCGTGGCCTTGGACGAGATCGTCGCCCGCGTCGAGCCACCGGCCGAGCTTGCCGCCAAGCCTTACCTGCGCCCGATCTACGACGAACCCGATTTCATCGTTCGTAACATGTGGCGTCTCTACGGAGGTTGGTACGACGGCGATCCCTCGCATCTGAAACCCGCCCCGGCCCCCGAGCTGGCGACCGCGCTCGTCCGGATGGCCGGGGGAGCGGAAGCGGTCGTCGCCGAGGCGCGCAAGCGAGCCGAAGCGGGGGAGTTGGCGCTGGCCTGCGACCTCATCGAGATAGCCCACCAGGCCGATAGGGGAGACAGTGTGCGAGCCGCCCGCGCCGAGATCTATGGCCAGAGGGCCCAGGCCGAGCCCTCCACGATGTCGAAAGGCATCTACTCCTGGGCTGTCGCCGAATCCAGCGCCGATTAGCCGGCGGCCGTGCCTCCGTGGGCGGGGCCGGGGTCGGCCTCCGTTTCCTCGGCTTCCTCGTCGTCGACGTCGGATGACTTCGCTCCGGGGCCGATAGCCGCTGCCAGGACCCCGGCGTTCGGCAGCTGAACCGGCCCCCGGACGGTGTCGAGGTGTACGTAGAACATCGTCATCTCCCTCACGAGGCCTTCGTACTCGCCGCCGATCGGACCCGACTTCAAGACGACGTGCTCGCCGATCGAGAACGGACGCACGATCAACAGCACGATGCCGGCGAAGAAGTTCCCGAGGCTTTGCTGGGCGGCGATACCCACGACGACACCGGTCAACGCGCCCCCGAGAAGCACTTTCTCGACGCCGACGTTGAGCGCGCCGAGAACCCCGAGGAGCACAAAGACGTAGCCCAGCCCCGACAGGATGAATGCGAGTGAAGCACCGCGATCCTTCTCGCCCTCGTCGTACATCGCGGCCCGAACCGCGCCGGCCAGCCCCCTTACTGCGATCACACCGGCGATCAGCACGATGGCGGCGCCCCCCAGTGCGATCAACCGCTCGGCCGTCTCCACCGGGTCCCCGGGTCTCTTCTTGAACTGGCCCAGCGCGTTCGCCCAAGTGAAGCCGCCCGTGGCCACGATGACGGCGATTACGCCCCGGATCACGTACGGGCGGGCAGCGCGGAAACGATTGGTGTGCATGTCGGGGAGGCTAACGGGTAGTGGTTTTCTCCACCATCACCTGCACCACCCGCCTGCGGTGCATCGTTAGTACCTGCAACCTCCACCCGTCGAGCTCGACGACATCGCGGCGTTGGGGGATGCGGCCCAACCTGTCCATCAGGAATCCGGCGACTGTCTCGTACTCACCTTCGGGGAGGTCGAGCCCCAGCTTCGTGGCCGCCTCGACGACATGCATCGTGCCCGGTATCAAGAAACGGTCGGGACCCAACCGTTCGACCCCGAGCTCCACAACGTCGTACTCGTCGCGGATGTCGCCGACCAGCTCTTCCAGGATGTCCTCCAGCGTGACGACGCCGGAGGTGCCCCCGTGCTCGTCCAGAACGAGCGCGAAGTGCTGTCGCTGGCGGCGCATCTCGTAGAGCAAGGGATGCAACTTGATCGATTCAGGCACCTCGAGCATCCGGCGGATGAATCGTTGGGGCAAGGGAGCTTCCCGCTCGGAGGTCGCCAGCTTCAGTAGATCCTTCGCGTGGAAGAACCCGATGACGTGATCGATGTCTCCATCGAAGACGGGTAGGCGAGAGAGACCTGTTTCGAGGACGACTTGTTCGATCTCTGCCGGCGTAGTGGTCGCCGGGATCGCCACCATGTCGATCCGCGGGATCATCACCGTCGCCGCGTCCTTCTCGCCGAACTCGACGGCCCCGGAGAGCAGCCGGTGCTCGAAGCGGCCGAGCAGACCTTTCTTTGCCGATTCAGTGATCATGAGCCCGATCTCCGACGCCGAATGAGCCGACTGCAACTCGTCGACGGGCTTGACGCCGAAGAGCCGCACTCCCGCGTTGGCAACGAAGTTGAGGAACGCGATGAACGGCCGGAACACCATCACGTAGACCCGGAACGGCACGGCGAGCCATAGGGCGGTTCGATCGGGTTCGGCGATCGCCACGTTTTTGGGAGCCATCTCGCCGATGACCATGTGGAAGAACACGACGATGGTCAGCGCGATCAGGAGCGAGATCGTGTGGACCGCACCCGAAGGCAGCGAGAGCGGTTCCAGCAGGGGTTCCACGAGATGGGCGACGGCTGGTTCGGCAACGGCGCCCAAGCCCAAGGAGGCCATCGTGATCCCGAGCTGCGCACCGGCAAGCATCAGAGAGACCTCCCGGATCGACTTGAGCGCGATCCTTGCCCTGGTGCTCCCTTCCTCCGATAGCGCTTCGATCCTCGAACGTCGTGCGGCGATCAACGCGAACTCGGCGCCAACGAAGAAACCGTTCGCGATCAACAGAGCGAGTGTGAGAACGAGATACCAGGTGGTCACTGCGTAGCCTCCTGGTCGCGTGGAGCGACGAGCAGCACCTTCGCGATGCGCCTGTCCTCCATCTCCACGACCTTGAATTCCCATCCGTCGTAGGCGACGTGGTCGCCTGCTTCCGGGATGCGGTCGAACAGGGTGAGGAGGAAGCCGGCGAACGTGTCGTAGTCGCCTTCCGGCATCTCGAACCCGGACTGTTCCGCTACCTCGTCCTGATGCAACATCCCCGACACGACGAAGACGCCCTCGGGTTGGGGGGCCGGAGATGGTTGGTCGACACTGTCGTACTCGTCTTCGATCTCGCCGACGATCTCTTCCAGGAGGTCTTCCAGCGTGATGATCCCTGCGGTACCGCCGTACTCGTCGACGACGACAACGAGTTGCTGACGGAGTCGCCTCATGTCGGCCAGGAGCAACGCGAGACCGCGCGACTCGGGCACGACGAGGAGCTCGCGCATGATCTGCTCCAACGGGACTGAGGCACGTCGCTCTGGCGGGAAGGCATAACCGTCCTTGACGTGAGCGATGCCCACGATCTCGTCCAGGTCCTCGACGTAGACGGGGAAGCGGGAATGACCCGTCTCCACCGCTTCTTTCATCAGTTCCTCTGCGGAGGCGTCCTTCGGCAGTCCATGCACCGACGTGCGAGGCACGAGGATGTCCGCCGCGGTCTTCTTACGGAACGTGATCGAACGGGCGAGAAGGGCGAACTCCTCTTCATCCAGTGCCCCACCCTCTCTCGATGACCGGATGAGGATCTGGAGCTCTTCGAGCGAGTAGGCGTCGCTCATCTCCTCCTTGGGCTCGATCCCGATCAGCCGGACGCTCGCGTTCGCCGCCGAGTTCAGGAAATAGATGAATGGCTTCAGAAGAGTGTTCACCGCACGCAACGGAGATGCTGTAGCGAACGCCGTGGGCATCGGACGAGCGATCGCCAGGTTCTTGGGAACGAGCTCAGCCACCACCATCTCAAATGTGGTCGCGGCGAACAGCGCGATGGCGATCGAGATACCGAGAGTGGATGACTCCGGGACCCCGATCGCCTCCAGGAGTGGCTCGAGCAGGGGGGCGATGGCGGGCTCGATCAGGAATCCCACTAGGAGCGACGTGATCGTGATGCCCAACTGGGCTCCGGATAACTGGAAGGAAAGCGTTCTCAGCGCCGCCAGCGTTCGGGTGGCGCGCTTGTGGCCTTCTTCCGCCATCGTTTCGATCTTGCTGCGGTCGACCGCTACGAGACCGAACTCGGCTGCGACGAAGAATGCGTGAGCGAGGATGAGCAAAAGGACTGCGAACAGCCCTAAACCAGGGTCTATGTAGGCCTCCGGAGGAGGGGGCCAGGCGTCATCCCACTATCATGACGGCATGGCCAGGGCTTCTCTCGACACCATCGTCAACCTATGCAAGCGGCGTGGGATCGTTTTTCAGTCCTCCGAGATCTACGGGGGACTTCGCTCCGCGTGGGATTGGGGGCCGCTCGGGATCGAGCTCAAGCGCAACGTCAAGGCCGAGTGGTGGAAGTCGATGGTCCACGGGCGTGACGATGTGGTGGGGCTCGAGTCCTCCATCCTGATGTCGCCCAAGGTCTGGGAGGCCTCCGGTCACGTCGAGACGTTCACCGACCCCCTCGTCGAGTGCACGAACTGCAACAAACGCTTCCGGGCGGATCACGTGGACCTGAGCAAGAAATGCCCCGAATGCGGGCAGGGCCCGGCATGGACCGAGCCTCGTCAGTTCCACCTCATGTTCAAGACCCATATGGGCCCCATCGAGGACTCCGGGAACGTCATCTACCTGCGGCCCGAAACGGCCCAGGGGATGTTCGTCGATTTCGCCACCGTTCAGCAGACGTCACGCAAGAAGATCCCCTTCGGGATCGCTCAGCAAGGCAAGTCGTTCCGCAACGAGATCACACCTGGGAACTTCGTCTTCCGTACTCGGGAATTCGAGCAGATGGAGATGGAGTTCTTCGTCAAGCCGGGGACCGACGATGAGTGGCACGACTTCTGGCTCAAGGAGCGGATGAACTGGTTCACCGACCTCGGGATGACAGAGGCGCATCTACGCTTGCGCGAGCACGAGGGCGACGAGCTCTCGCATTATGCGAAGCGCACCTACGACATCGAGTATGACTTCCCGGGGATGGGGTGGTCCGAGCTCGAGGGCATCGCGAACCGCACCGACTTCGACCTGAAGGCGCACTCCACGCACTCGGGGCAGGACCTTAGCTATTTCGATCAGGAGAACGATGAACGCTACGTCCCCTACGTGATCGAGCCGGCGGTCGGCGTCGAGCGGACGACGTTGGCTTTCCTCATCGATGCGTATTCCGAGGATGAGGCCCCCACCGCGGATGGCAAGATGGAGAAGCGCACGGTCCTGAAGATCGACAAACGCTTGGCGCCGATCAAGGTGGCGGTTCTGCCGCTGTCCAAGCATGCGGACCTGGTACCGGTGGCGAACGATGTTGCGGGCCGGATACGTCCGCATCTCGTGACCGAGGTGGACGTCACCCAGGCGATCGGACGTCGGTACCGACGGCAGGACGAGATCGGAACGCCGTTCTGCGTCACGGTCGACTTTGACTCGCTCACCGACAACCAGGTCACGGTTCGTGAACGAGACACTATGGAACAAGAGCGCATCCCGATCGACGGGTTGGTCGAATATCTGAGAAAGAGGTTCGAGAACACATGACATCCAAACTGACGGGCCGGATAACGGTGCACGGCGACAAGGCAGCAACGACGGCAGTCATCGAGATCCACAATTCACAAGGCGACGTCGTAGATCAGGTACAGGCGGATGACGACGGGCGCTACACGTATCACTTGTCTGCAGGCAACTGGACCCTGAACGTCTGGGACAACCACGGACACCGGGGCAAGACGACGGTCGAGCTCGAGGAAGGGTCCGACAAGACCGTCGACCTCGACCTGGGAGAGCCCGAGGGGGGCCACTGAACATGACGAAATGGGTCTACGACTTCCACGAAGGGGATACCTCCCAGAAGAACCTGCTGGGCGGCAAGGGGGCCAACCTCGCCGAGATGACGAATCTAGGTCTTCCGGTGCCCCCCGGCTTCACGATCACGACCGAGGCCTGCAACGAGTACCGGATCAGCAGCGGCTTCCCCAACGGTCTTCTCGACGAGGTGGCGGATCACCGCAAGCATCTGGAAGAAGCGATGGGGCGTCAGATCGGAGACGCGCGCGACCCGCTACTCGTTTCTGTTAGGTCTGGAGCGCCGTTCTCGATGCCCGGGATGATGGACACCGTTCTGAACGTCGGGCTCAACGACGAGAGTGTCGAGGGTTTGATCGCGCAGACGTCCTCAGACCGCTTCGCGTGGGACTCCTACCGCCGCCTGGTTCAGATGTTCGGCAAGACGGTGATGGGTGTCGACGGCGAGCTCTTCGAGGATGCGATCGACACTGCAAAGGAGACCAAGGGTGTCAAGAACGACGTCGAGCTCGACACCGCCGACCTGAAGAGCCTCGTCGAGACTTTTAAGCAGATCATCCAGAAGGAAACCGACAAGGTGTTCCCGCAGGACCCGACCGAACAGTTGCACGACACGATCGAGGCCGTATTCAAGTCCTGGGACAACAAACGCGCGCAGGACTATCGGCGCCGGAACAAGATCCCCGACGACCTAGGAACGGCCGTCAACGTTCAGAGCATGGTGTTCGGCAACAAAGGCGACGACTCGGGGACCGGAGTTGCTTTCACGAGGGACCCGGCGTCGGGTGAGAAGAGGCCGTACGGCGATTACCTAACGAATGCCCAGGGTGAAGACGTCGTCGCCGGTATCCGCAACACCACTCCCCTCGAAGACATGGGGGGCGAGCAGCCCGAGGCCTTCGCCGAGCTGATCAATCACATGCACACCCTCGAGCAGCACTTCAAGGACATGTGCGACATCGAGTTCACCGTCGAAGCGCGCAAGCTGTGGCTCTTGCAGACGAGGGTCGGCAAGCGCACATCACTTGCCGAATGGGTGATCGCTTACGAGATGGTCGAAGAAGGCCTCATCGATGAGCTGACGGCGGTACGGGACCGACTCACAGCCGGCAAGCTCGACGAGTTGTTCAAGCCGCAGCTGAAGCCGTCGAGCGAGCCCATCGCGAAAGGTCTCAACGCATCGCCGGGAGGCGCTGTCGGGCGAGTCGTGTTCACCGCCGATGACGCCTACGAGTGGGCAGGCAGGGACGAGAAGGTCATCCTTGTTCGTCGCGAGACGACCCCCGACGACTATCACGGGATGGTGGCGTCTCAAGGGATCCTGACGTCGGCCGGAGGCACGAACTCGCATGCGGCCGTGGTGGCTCGTGGCGAGGGGATCCCGGCCGTGTGTGGCGCGGATGCCATCCGCATCGATCGCAAGGCGAAGAAGTTCACTGCCGGTGACAAAGAGATCTCCGAAGGAGACTGGATCTCGATCGATGGCACAACGGGAGAGGTTTACGCGGAAGAGTCGGAGGTTGCTCCTTCGCCGCTGGAAGCCGCGGTGAACGGGGACCAGGACGCCCGGAACTCGAAGGTATGGCGCGCCTATCAACGATTCATGAGCATCGCCGACCAGGCCCGTCGAATGAGGGTCCGGGCGAACGCAGATACACCTGACCAGTCTCGAAACGCTCGTGAACGAGGAGCGGAAGGCATCGGCCTCTGCCGTACCGAGCACATGTTCCTCGGAGAGGAGCGCGTGCAGGCCGTGCGGACGATGATCTTCGCCTCGAGCGAGGAAGAGGAGCAGAAGGCCTACGACGTGCTTCTGCCGTTGCAGAAGAACGACTTCCTCGGGATCTTCGAGGCGATGGACGGGCTCCCCGTGACGGTTCGATTGCTGGATCCTCCGTTGCATGAGTTCCTTCCCAACCAGGTCGATCTAGCGGTCGAGGTCGCCCTTGCCGAAGCCGCCCGGGAGCGAGTCGAGAGATTGACGGAGGCGCGCAAAGAGGGGGACCCACGCAACACGGTCGAGGCGGTTGTCGAACACACCGCCGACGTCGTGCAATCCGTCGTCGACAAGACGCCGGCCAGGCCGTTGTTCCGTCCCGCGGAGGCGGCCGTTGCGGCTGCAGCCGAAGATGACGAGCACCTGCTGTCCGACTCGGAGCTGGAAGAGAAGAAGACGCTCCTGCAGAAGGTCAACGAGCTACACGAATCCAACCCGATGCTCGGATTACGCGGTGTCCGGTTGGGGATCCTGAAGCCGGGTCTCTACGCGATGCAGATACGTGCGATCGTCGAAGCGGCGATCGAGCTGAAGCAGAAGGGCAAAGACCCGCGGCCCGAGATCATGATCCCGCTGGTTGCAACCGCAGAAGAGCTCCGTCAGATGCGTGAGGAGCTCGAACCGATCGTCAAGAAGGCAGTAGCGGACGCAGGAATCGAGCTACATGTCGAGTTCGGAACGATGATCGAGCTGCCGAGAGCGTGTGTCGAGGCGAAGGCCATTGCAGCGCACGCAGACTTCTTCTCTTTCGGAACGAACGATCTGACGCAGACCGCATTCGGGTTCTCGCGCGACGACATCGGAAAGTTCCTGGCCATGTACGAGGAGCGCAAGCTCGTTCCCACGAACCCCTTCGTGACCATCGATGAAGCGGGCGTGGGCCGGCTGATGCAGCTGGCAGCATGGGAGGGCAAGGAATCTAACGGGACGCTTCATCTCGGTATCTGCGGTGAGCATGGTGGCGACCCCGACTCGGTGGTCTTCTGCGAGACCACGGGCCTCGATTACGTCTCGTGTTCTCCGTTCCGTGTCCCGGTCGCACGCCTGGCTGCAGCTCAAGCGGTGATGGGGGCCGCGACGACGTCCTCCAAGTAGCCCTTAGCACTCCGCCAGTTTGAAGTTCAGACGGAACGAGATCCCCTCGGGAGGTGCGTCCGCGGGCCACGAGATCTCGATCCCGCTCGCGAACCCGAGCTTCTTACCTGTATCTCCTCGCCAGTTCAGTGTGAAAGCGGTGTGGTTCTTGTTTAGCAGGGCATCGAACACGCGGGGATACGCGACCCATCGCTGGCTGACGCGGGCAGGCTGGCCGTTTCCGTTGGCATCGGCGGCTAAGTCCGTAGTGACTTCCTTCCGCCGGGAGATGTTCGTGGTCTCGCCGGGTCTGTGGTTGTGGAGCCCCAGACCGGGCGCCAGGATGATCTTCGACGCGACCTGCTGAGCACACCACCCGTTGCGGCCGTCGACCGTCGACTGGAGCCAAAGGACCCCGTAGTCACGCTCGGGATCGGATTCGGCCCCCGTATCGAAGCGAAAGAAGCGCAGACACCGCTTGGCGACGGCGGCCACCTCCTTACCGTCGAGCTGCTGCTTTCGGTCGCATTTCATGTCGTGCTGGGAGACAGCACCCTCGACGACCGGCTGATCGGTAGCGGCGAGCTGTTCGGGAGTTGCGGCATTGCCCGTGGCCAGGGGCCCGAGAAGGAGCAAAGCAGTCGCCGTGATCACCCACCGCATATGTCGGGCCACGATACGTCACACCCCAGTGCTACTTTCGCAATATGGACATGTCAGACCGGGCCCAGCTGGACGCGACTTCCAAGGGCCGGGAACGAGCGGAGGAGGACGATCCGTTACGTACCCAGTATCAGCTCGATCGCGAGCGGATCGTTCACTGCAAGGCATTCCGGCGTCTGGCGCACAAGACCCAGGTCTTCCTCGCCCCGGAGGGCGATCACTACCGGGTCCGCCTCACTCACACGCTCGAGGTCACGCAGATCGCTCGCACTATCGCTCGGGCACTGGCGCTCAACGAGGATCTGACCGAAGCGATCTGCCTCGGCCACGATCTGGGTCACACCCCGTTCGGCCATCTTGGCGAAGAGGTCGTCGCTCGCTTCCATCCCGGCTTCAAGCACAACCTGCAATCCGTCCGCATCGTCGAGGTGCTCGAGGATCTCAACCTGACCTGGGAGGTCCGCGACGGCATCGCGAATCACACGTGGTCGATGCCGATGCCGGCCACTCTCGAGGGCCAGATCGCTCGCTTCGCCGACCGGATCGCATACATCAACCACGACATCGACGATTCGGTGCGGGCGGGGATCCTCGATCCCGGCGAGCTTCCGGAAGCGACCAGGCTGCTCGGTGACACTCACGAGGCTCGTATCCAACACATGGTCGGCGATCTCGTCGCCGCGTCGACCGGGGCCGGCGAGATCAGGATGAGCTCCGAGGTGTTCGAGACGATGCTGGAAGCCCGCACGTTCCTCTTCGAGCGCGTCTACGAAGGCGTAGTTGCTCCGGCGACCCGAAACTCGGTCGAGTCCATCGTCTCGACCCTGCTGCAGCACTACTCGTCGGGCTCGGACGCCGACAGTGTGAGGGCGGTCGATTACGTGGCCGGCATGACGGATCGCTTTGCTCTACGGGCATTTGAGCAGGTGGTTGGGGGGCAACCGCCTCCGGTTGGGGTCGCACTAGGATGACCCGACTTCCCCGTCTGGTGGTTTTTCGCGTTCACAGTTAGAGGCAGATGGCGAAGATTAAAGAATCCGATATCGATGCGCTGAGAGAGCGCGCCGACATCGTCGAGATCGTTTCGAACTACACCCAACTCAAGAAGTCCGGTGGCAGCACCTTCAAAGGGCTGTGTCCGTTCCACGCGGAGAAGACCCCGTCATTCCAGGTCAACGTCGGTTCAGGGCTTTTCCACTGTTTCGGCTGCCAGCAGGGCGGCAACATCTATCAATTCGTTATGGAAGTGGAGTCGTTGCCGTTCCCCGAGGCCGTCGAGTGGGTGGCTCGCAAGGTCGGGTTCCAGCTGCACTACGAGGACCAGCGTCCGGGCGAGCAGCAGCGTTCCGGCCAGAAAGCGCGTCTGATCGCGGCGAACAAGACCGCGACCGAGTTCTTCCACAAGACGTTGATGGATTCGCCCGACGCGCTCGCTGCTCGCCGGTACATGGAGGGCCGAGGCTTCGACAAAGAAGTGGCCGAACGGTGGCAGCTCGGTTATGCCCCCGGCCGCGATGCGCTCTGCAAGCTCCTCTTACAGAAAGGCTTCAAACGAGAGGAGATAGTCGCCGCCGACCTCGGCAAGATCAGCGAGCGGGACGGCAGCCTCTATGACTCGTTCCGCCAGCGCATCATCTTTCCGACGTGGAGCATCCAGGGAGATGTGGTCGGTTTCGGGGCTCGCGCTATGGGCGACCAACAGCCGAAGTACCTGAACACGGCCGAGACGCCGGTTTTTGCGAAGTCCCGAATCATGTACGGCCTCAATCGCGCCAAGTCTTCTATCGCACGCAGTTATGCATTGGTCGTCGAGGGATATACGGATGTCATCGCGTTGCACGAAGCAGGTATCGAGCAGGCAGTTGCAACGAACGGCGTCGCTCTCGGCGAGACGCACTTCGAGCTACTGAAAAAGTGGGCAACACGGATCGTGCTGATGTTCGACGCCGACGCAGCGGGTATGGGGGCGGCCGAAAGGGGATGGGGGGTCGAAGCGGATCTGCGTCAGATGCCGCTCGCTCACCGGATCGGACTCGAGGTGCTCGTTGCGCCACTTCCCGTAGGTCGCGATCCTGCGGAAGTGGTCAAAGAAGACGGTGCAGAGGGGATAAACAAAGTGGTCGACGCGGCTCAACCGTTGTTGCAATTCAAACTCGACCAGACGATCGCCAAACTGCCGTTGGACACTCCGGAGTCGCGTGCGCGAGCCGGGAGGGAAGTAGTCAAGGTGCTAGGCTGGCACCCCGACCCGATAGCCCGTCACCAGTACACGTTTGCGGTGGCGCGCCGTATCGGGATCGAGCCTGAGGGAGTGCAGCGAGCACTAAGCGATGAGCAGTCGTACGCTCCGGGTGTTGGAGGGGGAAGGGATCAGAACGAACGCGTACGACGCGTTCCGGGCCACATAAAGGTGGAGAAAGAGGCTTTGACATTGCTGCTGAGCGAAGACAAGGAAGCAACTTCGTCCATCGGCGAGCTGGCGGATGAGCTGTTCACGGGAACGCGCCGGGAACTGTTCGTGCGGATCCGCGAGGCTCGGGCGAAAGGCAACTCCGTCGACGCCCGGATCACCGAGGATCTCTCACCCGAGGCATCTACTCTCTTCACTGAACTGGCCATGGGGACTCACCCGGCCACTCCAGAAGAGGGGGCCGAGTCCGGTGCTCGTGAAGTCTTCGGACGCCTCAGACTCTTCATCCTGGAGCGCGAGATCAAAGTTCGCCGAAACACCCTTCAGGATCTCAACCCACTTGACGATGCAGAAAGACACGACGCGCTCTTCACCGAGCTGGTGGGGCTCGAGGCGAAGCGGCGCGACCTCCTACGAAGCATCCAGGGAGCAGCATGATGGCTGACGAAGCGGAACAGGCCCAAACAGAGGGGGCCGGCGGCGTGGTCACCCAGCTGTCGCCATCCCAGGTTGAGGTCGCAAAGATCCTCAAAGAGGCCAAGGCCGAAGGCTCGATCACGGCCGCGGATCTAGCCGAGAAGCTAAGTGTCTTAGATCTGACACCCGAGGACACGGACGCCGTCTATCAACGTTTGGTCGAGTTGGGCGTGGACATCGCCGAGGACGAGTCCATCGTTGAGGAGCTCGAAGAGGAAGAAGAGGCCGAAGCCGAAGGCGAGGCCGAGACTCCTGCCCCCGACGCCGACGAGGAACGCGTCAAGGCTCGTCGCGAGGTCGACCAAGCACTCAAGGCTCCGACCAACGATCCCGTTCGGATGTACTTGAAGGAGATCGGGCGCGTCGCTCTTCTAACCGCGCAAGAAGAGGTCGACCTTGCGATGCGGATCGAAGCTGGTCTGTTGGCCGAGGACAAGATCGAGAAAGAAGATCCGGTCGACAAGAGGCTCGCCGAGCTGCGTTGGGAGCGGCGCGACGGGCAGATGGCCAAGCGTCACCTAGTCGAGGCGAACCTGCGGTTGGTGGTTTCGATCGCGAAGAGGTACGTGGGCCGCGGCATGGCCTTCCTCGACCTGATCCAAGAGGGCAACCTCGGGTTGATCCGAGCGGTCGAGAAGTTCGACTACGCCAAGGGGTTCAAGTTCTCGACGTACGCCACGTGGTGGATCCGTCAGGCGATCACGCGAGCGATCGCCGACCAGGCTCGCACGATCCGGATCCCAGTTCACATGGTCGAGACGATCAACAAGCTCATCCGGATCCAACGGCAACTCTTGCAGGACCTGGGACGCGAGCCGACGGCCGACGAGATCGCAGAGCAGATGGAGCTCCCGCCCGAGAAGGTGCGCGAGATCCAGAAGATCAGCCAGGAGCCGGTGTCGCTCGAAACCCCCGTGGGCGAGGAAGAGGACTCCAACCTGGGTGACTTCATCGAGGATTCCGAGGCTCCTATCCCTCTCGAGCGCGCGTCCTTCAAGTTATTGCAGGAGCAACTCGAGACGGTTCTGCACACGTTGTCCGAGCGCGAGAAGGAAGTCATCCGACTTCGGTTCGGTCTCGTCGATGGTCAACCCCGCACACTGGAAGATGTCGGTAAGAAGTTCGGCGTCACGCGCGAGCGGATCAGGCAGATCGAATCCAAGACACTCTCCAAGCTGCGTCACCCCTCCCGGTCTCAAAAGCTCCGCGATTACCTCGAGTAGTAGGGTCGATTCGACCCGATAGAGGTAACCAAAGGAGGCAAAGATGCCTGTTCACAAGCAGCATCAACCGGGTGAGTTCTGTTGGTTCGAGCTCGCTACCAATGACATCGAAGCGGCCAAGAAGTTGTATCCGGAGCTCTTCGGTTGGGAGATCAACGAGGTGCCGATCCCAGGCGGCGGCTCGTACGTCTTGTTCATGCAGGGCGATGCCCAGGTCGGCGGCGGGATGCAGCAGGGCCCCGACGAGATCGGCAAGGTTCCACCGCACTGGAACATCTACGTCGAGGTCGAGGACGCGGAGCTTTCTGCGAAGAAAGCCGAGTCCCTCGGCGGCACGATCCACGCCCCCGCCTTCGACGTCATGGGGATGGGCCGGATGTCGGTCATCGCCGACCCGACCGGCGCGTATCTGGGATTGTGGGAATCGAACCCCGACGGACCCGAGAGACCTCACATCACGCACGAGAGGAACACCGTGGTCTGGTGCGAGCTGATGACTCCCGACACGAAGAAGGCGGGGGAGTTCTACTCCGAGCTCTTCGGTTGGAAGCGCGAGGGATTCGAAGGCAATCCCGATTACACCGTGTTCTCCCAGAAGGGATCAGAGAACGGCGTCGGGGGCATGATGCCGCCTCCGATGGAAGGTGTTCCTGCGGTGTGGGCGCTCTACATCGATACCGACGATCCCGATGGCGTAGCGAACAAGATCAAGGCCGAAGGTGGGCAGGTCTTCATGGGGCCGGAGGACCTTCCGGGTGTCGGCAGGCTGGCGATGATCGCCGACCCACAGAACGTCGCCTTCGGGCTGCTGAAGCCCGATCCGAATCAGCAGGCGTAGGGAGCCGCAACTAGAAGAGGCCCGGGGATCCCGGGCCTCTTTTCTTTAGCGAATGATCTCTAGGAAGGAGGCGGCGCTACCGACAACCCTCCGGCTGCGTGGCCGTCGGCCTTGCGCTCCTTGACCTTCGACACACCCTCTTGCGCCAGATCCTTGGCCTGCTCGAGTCCCGTTCCCACTGCGTCCTTCGCCTTACCGGACGCCTCACGGAACTGAGGTGACGAAAGCAGGTTCTCGTACAGCCTTCGTAGCTGGTCATACCGCTCGGTGCCCGCTTTGGCCCCCAAGACGTACCCGGCGCCGAAGCCGATCAGAAGACTTACCTTGCGCATCTAGCCCCTCCTCAAAAATGGGTGATTGCTCAGGAATGTAATGCCCATCCGAAGAGCCCGCCAATCAGGCCGAGATATCGACCGTGTCGTACCCGGATGAGCCGCTGGGGAAGGGAGAGGCCTTCTTCGAGGTCTGGATCTCACCCGTCCCGTCGTAAGCGCGCACGACGACTTCGTGGTCTCCCCGTTGCGCATCCCATTCGTACAACCACAAGCGCCACGAGTATGGGGAGAGGGGAGTCTTCAGCCGGGCCTCGGTCCAGCTGGATCCTCCATCGGTCGACACCTCGACCTTGGCGATCCCACGGTCCGCTGCGAAGGCAACGCCGGCGATGGCAACCTTGCCGCGAACGCCGCCTCCGCGGGGCACGTCTATGCGTGACATCGTCTTGAGGAGGCCCTCCTTGTTCCACCCGCGCTGTTGCCAGAACCCCCTGTAAGGGCGATCGACGACCTCTATGCCCGTGAGCCACTTCGGGTTCTTGTAACCGTACGTTCCCAGAGACAGAAGACGAGCAGGGTACCCGTGTGCGCGAGGCAAGACGTGATCGTTCATCCCGAAAGCGACGATGGTGCTCTCATCCATCGCGTGTTCGACCGGAAGGCTGTCGGAGTACCCGCCGGAGGCCGAGAAGATCACCTCCACTGCGTTCGTCGTGTCGATCTTCGCCTGCTCGAGGATCGTCTTCAAAGGAACGCCCACCCACTTCGCCGTCGAGATGAGGTCGCCGCCCACATCGTTCGAGATGCACTCGAGAGTTTGGTATCGCTCGATCGCCGGCATGCGCTTCAGCTCGGCATACGTCACGGCAAGTTGCGTTCCAACCAGGCCGCCGACCGAGAGCGCCCACGAATCGGGACTGATGATCGGGTCGATGATCTCCTCGTCGACGACGTAGTGATCCTTGATCGAGGTGAACTCGGGGGTCAGGCCCTCGATCCCATCGAAGGCTTCGTCCCCAGGCGATGGGGTTGGCCGCGTTGCGCGCTCTACACCGCCGCTGCTTCGAAGCAATTCGGTGCCGGGATCCAGGAACGAGCGCAGGTTCGCGAGCCCTAAGGCAACGCCCGCCCCCCCGACGCCGAGCGAGACGATGAAGTACCTGCGTGAGAGCGCGGGATTGCCCGGCATGCGCGGTTCGGTAGTGATGGGTGAAGAACTGGGTTCGATCTCGAGCACTGGAGGAGGCTTCGCGTCTCTCATGCGCCGGTAGAGAGGCGCTGCACTTGCGCCACCCATGAGGAACAAGGGAAGTGTCGCGATCGTGAAGTGAACCCGCGGGAGGTATTGAGGAACCTCGGGGTAGAGGATCACCCCGACCAGCCATACGGGGAGCATGGAAAGACTCCACACGAGGCGGCTGCGCCCCCATCTGCCAAAGCGTTCGATGAATACCCCGCTGAGGATCCCGCATCCTGCGAACGCGATTGCTACTCCCAACACCGCCAGCCGAAGCGCCCAGTGACCCAGGTAGCCGATGAAGAAGCTGTTGACTTGTCCCGGCGTTGCTCGCACCAGGATCTGGGCGATGGACAAAGGCGGAAAAGCGAGGGCCGGGAGCAAGACATGCACCCCGGCAGCAACGAGCGTGGTGATGGCGCTCGCCCAGAGTCCCGCAACCACACCGGGTGTTCGCCAGCGGTTCGAGCTCATGCTCGAATCCAACCACCTGAGGGGCTTTACTCGAGGGCCATCACTTAGGATGCCTCCCTATATTCCGAGGTAGCTCAATTGGCAGAGCATCCGGCTGTTAACCGGAGGGTTGCGGGTTCGAGTCCCGCCCTCGGAGCCCCCACTGCTACTCGGGCAGCTCAGGTTCCTGGGTCGCCCCCGGGAGCCGAGCCCGTTCGGCCTGCTCGCTCTCGTCGAGCTCGTCCCACAGCTCGGTTGCCAGTTCGTTGGCTTCATCCTGGGGGAGGCCCAGCGTCACGAGGCCCGTGGCCACGTCGGGTTCCTTCCGCACGATCTCTTCGACGATCACAGGATCGTCGCCCGGGTCCAGCAGGGTGAAGGAAGTCCACCCGTCGCTACCCAGCTGAACCGACACATCGCCTATCGACGATTCGATGACGAAATCGATCTGTTCCATGGGTTCCTTCGGAAAGTGGGCCGGGCGATGACGATGATGCCATCATCGTGGTTTCCTCGTGGGCATGGAATCCCCGATCGTCATCGAGCACCGCGACGCCCTCGTGTACACGCTCAACCAAGCCGCTGAGCTTGAGCACGGGATCATGTGCCAGTACCTCTTTGCCGCCTTCAGTATGAAGACCGGGGAGGACGAGGGTCTGACCAGCCGCGAGCTCACCGCCATCCGTCGCTGGCACAAAATCGTCACTCAGGTCGCGACTGAGGAGATGCTTCATCTCGCGCTGGTTAACAACATGCTCGCCGCGCTGGGGGCCGCTCCACGCGTCGGACGCCCCAACCTCCCGCACCGCGGACGCTATTACCCGCCCGGGGTGCAACTGGCACTGGTTCCCTTCGGTGAACGCGCCCTTAGGCACTTCCTGTTTCTCGAACGACCGGAAGGGATCTCGATCCCAGATGCGGAAGGTTTCGATCCGCTCGGCGAGGCGGAACCACTCATGGACGAAACGGCTATCGTGCCGCGCCCCCAACACTTCCAGACGGTCGGCTATCTCTATCGCTCGATCGAGCGCGGGTTCCATCGTCTCGTAGAGAAATACGGCGAGGAATGGGTCTTCATCGGTGACGAGCGTTCACAGGCGACCCCGGAGGCCTTCTACTGGAAGGACCTGATACCGGTCGTAGATCTCGAGTCCGCGATCCAGGCGGTGGGCATCGTCGTCGAACAGGGGGAGGGGCCGCGTGGTCATTGGAGGGACGCTCACTACGGCCGCTTCCTCGAGGTTCTCGGTGAGTACCTAACACTCAAACGTGAGCGTCCCGAGTTCGAGCCCGCTCACCCAGTAGTTCCGGCGCACGTCCGCCAACCCGTCGATGCCGACGCGATGCTGATCTGCACCGATCCCCTGACCGCGCGCATCTCGGACTCGTTCAATGTGGCCTACGAGATCCTGCTGTTCCTTCTGGCGCGGTTCTTCGCTCACGGTCACGAGGACGACGAGCAACTACAGACGCTGGCGGACGCGGCTGTGCTGGTGATGATCAAGCTGATGAAGCCGCTCGGCGAGGCGCTCACGGCGATGCCTCTCGGCCCGGAGCACCCGGATCTCAACGCGGGCCCGTCCTTCGAGGTCTTCCACTTCAGCGGGTACCTCCTGCCGCACACCCGGCAGGCCTGGATCCTCATCCACGAGCGGATGCTCGTCCTCGAAGGCTACCTGCGCAGCGCGCTAGCGGATGGGGCACCACCGGAGATCGAGATCGTCGCCGACGACATGGCACGCATCGCGGCGTCGCTCGCCGCCAAGATGCCCGGCCTCGAGGCTCGCCCATCTCCTTGAGCTCGGATCAGAAACTCAGGCCCAGATTGAGGTCATCGTCGCTGAACGGGCTCCACCCATCGGCGACGAGAGCGTCGATGTCCTCGTACTTCTTTTCTCCGGTCGCGTCCATTGGGAGGGGGATCATGTCCGGGTGGCGGTTGTTGGGGAAGAAGTAAATGGTCGGGATTACTTGACCGTCACGATCGGCGAATACGAAGCAATGGGGTTGCTTCACACGCCCGTCGAACCGCCTCTCGACGCGCAGATTCTTGGGGTTCTTCCATGCCCACGTCATGGTGAGCGCGGTGCTGAATCGTCTGATTGCGACCATTAGTCACTCCCTGCCTCTGGCTCCACTAGAGGTATCGGTCCGATCCGGACCAGGTTTAGCGCAAAGGGGCCGACGGCTGGAAATTTGGTTCCTACGGACTAGTCCCTCGAGGGGGAGAAGACGCGCGTCCCTCGGCTCGGTCCTTCAATGACGAGTTGAAGTCATCGTGGCTGCGCTGGATCGCCCCTCCCATCACCGCTCGGAACAGCGGAAAGAGCACGCCGTGGACGTCCTCGACGTGCGTGAAGAACACCGTACCGTCGGCCTGTGCATCGATCAGGAACTCGCGGTCGCCGGCGAAAAGCCAATCGGCTCCGGCGTTTCCATGCCACGTCAGACGGCGTGCCTGCGCCACCTCGCCGAGTTGGGCCTTCACCTTGGGCGATGGCCTGCCCGGCATCCCGAGCGTCAGATAAACAGTGCTGCCGCTGCGAAGCTCGCCGCTGATCGATGGCAGCGAGGGGTTCCACTCGGAATAGCACTCGAAATCGGTGAGGACCTCCCACACCGTCTCGGCGGACGCTGCGATCGGAAAGGTGGTGCGATAGACCGCCATAGCAAACGAAGCTATCGCACCCTTCGCGGCGAGCAGCTTCCGCTTTCGCCTTGAAGGTCTCGAGCCGCATGGTGGCAGCTCTACAGCTCTTTTGAACTCTGTCCTAAGCTGGGATGCAGTGGGGGCCGTAGCTCAGTTGGTCAGAGCGGCGGACTCATAATCCGTTGGTCGCTGGTTCGAGTCCAGCCGGCCCCACTTTCGAATCTGCCCGTCGTGCGACAGGTTCATGGATGGAAGGGCCGACGGCCGCTGTCGGTCTGGTGATGCCTAGTCTCGGAGGAAGCGATGAAGATGAAGGGACAACTGAACGTGAAGACCCCGGCCGAGTACATCGCCGCCGTGGACGACAAGCGCCGGTCCGACATAGCAGCACTCGATGCACTGATCCGCAAGCACGCGCCGAAGCTCGAGCCGGTCATCATGGGCGGCATGCTCGGCTACGGGCCCTTTCATTACCGCTACGCAAGCGGCCGCGAGGGCGACGGCTGCAAGCTCTCGATCGCCAGCAATGCCTCCTACATCTCGCTGTACTGCTTCGCCGCCGACGAGAAGGGCTACGTCGCCGAGCGGTTCGTCGACCGGCTCCCGAAGGCCAGCATCGGCAAGTCCTGCGTGACGTTCAAGAAGCTCGCGGACCTCGACCAGAAGGCGCTCGTGGCGCTCATCAAGGAGACCGCGAAGATGGGCCTCGTCGCCTGAGCCCGCGCGACCGCAGCTTTTCCCAATCGGTTCTATGGATATCGAATATCCGCATCGGCACTCCTCCGGCGCCTGGAGCTTCACGCACGAAGTGCATCCCGATCTTCTCCATCACGCGTCCGGATGGGATGTTGCGAGAGGTGTGCCGAGCCCAGAGATGATCGGTGACGTCGCCTTCGAAGGCCTCGTCGCGTACCGCAATCGCTGCTTCGGTGGCAAGGCCGCGCCCCCAGGACGAGGGTTTCAGCCACCAGCCGAATTCGATTTCGTCCGGCGGGAGGCCGACTAAGTTTTCGCCGACATAGTTCAAGCCCGCGGCGCCGATCCACTCCCCGGACTCTTGATCGATCACCGAGCGCCATCCGAACCCGTGCTCGCGCCATTGCGCCAGGATGATTTCGTGTTCCTGTTCGCTGTACTCGCGCGGGATGGGGTCGCCCGTGCCGAGCCACCTGAAGACCTCCGTGTCGGCATTTAGTGCAAGCCAGTCCTCACGGACGGCGTCTCGCCAAGGCTCGAGCAGAAGACGCTGGGTGACGATGGTCTTGCCGCTCACGGGCTCATAATCCTCCGTCCTGCGCCCATGGGTAAGGAAAGTCTCATGAGGACCTCATTCTCCTCTTACTCCTGTTGGGCAGGATGAGTCCATCAGACGAGATGAGAGGGAATAGATGATGAAGGTTCTCCGCATGGCTGCAGCAACCGCAATGGTGGCTACGATGATGGTGGTTGGAGCGGGCGTCGCGAACGCGGAAGAACGGCGGTGCACCGGCACGATCGGGGCTAAGACGCTCGACAACGTGAAGGTACCTGCCGGCGAGACGTGCACCCTCGAGGGCACCACTGTCAAGGGAACGATCACGGTGAACCGCAATGCCAGGCTCTACACCATCGGAGCTAGGGTCGTCGGCAACATCCAAGGTGAGAACGCCCGCCTCGTCGAGGTTCGTCGCGGTCGGGTCGGCGGGAGTATCCAGGTCGTCCAAGGTGGGCGCGGCTTCGTCAAGAACGTCAGCGTTGACGCCGACATCCTCTTTGACGATCAGAGCCGCAGGGTCGAGATTCGAAGCAACACCATCGGCGGCAACATCCAGCTCTTCCAGAGCACAGGCGGCGTGCTCGTGAGGGACAACGTCGTAGACGGCAACCTTCAATGCAAAGAGAACTCGCCCGCCCCTACTGGCGGAGGCAACAAGGTGCAGGGGAGCAAAGAAGATCAGTGCCGAGGACTCTAGTAGAGGGTCGGTCGGAAGGCGGAGACGTTGTCAATCACCTGTTTCGAGCCGATACCCCATCCCGCGCACGGTCTTAATCGCCCCGCCTCCGAGCTTCTTCCGTAGGTAGCCAACATAGACATCGACGATGTTCGATCCGGGGTCATAGTCATAGCCCCAGACATTGCTTAGTAGTTGCTCGCGCGTAAGCACCTGTCCCGGATGCTTGAAGAAGAGCTCCGCTAGAGCGAACTCGCGGGCGCTGAGCTCAATCGTTGAACCACCCATGGAGATCCTGCGGGTCCTTAGATCGAGCTTCGCATCGCCTGCTTCGAGCACGAAAGATTCAGGACGACGATCCTCACGCAGCCGTGCCTTTATCCGCGCGAGCAGCTCCTCGAAGCGGAATGGTTTCGTCACGTAATCGTCGGCCCCGCCTTCAAAGCCGTGCACGGTATCGGCCACTGCGTCCCGGGCGGTCAGGATGACCACGGGGATATCCCGGTCATGACTACGGAGGTCGGCCAGAACGGTGAATCCATCAGCGTCTGGCAAACCGATATCCAAGATGACAAGATCGAACTCCCCAGTCGCAGCGAGAGTCAGGCCATCCGACCCAGTAGCTGCAACCGACGTCGTGAATCCGTTCGACCTCAGGCCCTTCTCGAGGAATGAGGAGATCCTGACCTCGTCCTCGACGATAAGGATGCGCTTCAAACTGCCAGCCTCTCGCTTGGCTCCGGCTGATCCACCGGAAGAACGATCGTGAAACTGGACCCTTCTCCTAGCCGGCTGTCCACTTCGACCCGCCCATGGTGTGCTTCTGCGATAGTTCTGACGATAGACAATCCCAGGCCGGCCCCCTCGGAAGACGCCCTCCTTGGGTGCCCGCGGTGGAATCGGTCGAAGATGTGGGATTGCTCACTAGGTGTGATGCCCGGCCCGGTGTCGGTGACCCAGATGCGGACGCGTCCGTCCGAAACCGATGAGCCCATCGAGATCACATCGCCTTCATGGGTGTGCTGAACTGCATTCTGAGCCAGTTGGATCAACGCCTGGGTTAGACGCTGCCGATCACCGATCATCAATCCGCGACCGATGTCGTCCATTCGCCAGTCGCGGAGCGCCAGTGATTTGGCCTTCGTGAACACCTCCTCCGACAGTGTGGATACGTCAACGCTGCCGAGGGCTAGGAAGTCCGGTTGATCAGCACGTGCAAGCAGCAGGAGGTCCGTAACGAATCGACTCATCCGTTCGAGCTCGTCCGTCACGATCTCCAAGGTCTTTCGGCGATCCTCCGGATCATCTCCGAGCACATCGAGTTGTCCTTGGATCACCGTGATCGGGGTCCTGAGCTCGTGGCTGGCGTCGTCGATGAAACGGCGCTGAGTCGTGAACGCCTGTTCCAATCGATCGAGCATCTCATTGAAGGTCTGCGCAAGCCGCGCGATCTCGTCGGTCCCAGTGATCTCGATGCGACCACGCAGATCGGATTCCGATATACCGCGCGCGGCTTCGGTCACCCTCTCGACGGGGCCAAGGATGCGATCGGCCAGCCGCCAGGCGAGAAAAGAGCCGATCAAGACCACAATCGCTCCAACTCCCGCTGCTCCGACGATCGCAGGGTCGATCTCGTCGAGCCAGAGCTCTCGGAAAACCGCAACCACGAATACCCCGGCTGTCTCGCCCTCAGCACGGAGGGGAACCGCCAGGTACTCGATAGGGCCTCCAGGGGTGTCAACCCGCCCGCGATCGGGCTCCTCTATGTTTGCCCACCTTTGGGTGAGCGTCTCGTCCTGGTCGAGGCGGTAGGGGACGACCGATCGACTTCGGAGATATGGCTGTCCATCGACGTAGGTCAGCTGTGCTTCGTGGCGGGCCGGGATGTTGCGTTCAAGGAAGACCTCGAAGATGCGCCGAACACGCCCATCGAACGGCTGGCCCGTGTCGGGGTCGCTGCCCGTCGATAGACGCCTCATCTCGCGCGTCTCCTGAATGAGCTCGGCGTCAATGCCTTGGTCAGCGCGATTCACGAGGATGGCTCGCACGACGATGACCGAGAGAGTGGTCGCCAAGATCAGAACGAGGATAAAAGACGCGAGCAGCCGTAAGCGGATGCTCGCCAGTCCGCTTTTCCCTTTCATGCGCGAAGGGCGCATCGTCGGATCACCGTAGTCATCGCCTTCATTCTTCCTTCCCTCATGGGATGGATGTGAGGCTCAGATGAGAAACCTCACATCTGAGCGGCCCGATCGTTCCCCAGCGCTACGACCTACGGCTGGTTGGGGCCCACAAGTTGCGAGGCCAATCTGGAGTGAGAACTATCTCACCCACGCCTCATGGACGTCTCACCTTGGGGGGACATTGTCTAAGTAATGCGACATGGCGTCGCAAGGAAAGGGATCCAACATGAGCACGGGAAGACTCGCGATTCTGGTACTGGCTGTGTGCCTTGCCATCGGTGGTGGCGTCGCCGCACTGGCCGACACGGACGACGGCGGGACGATTGAAGCGATCGACCTCGATGACGGGGCGACTCGCAAGGATGATGCAGCCGACGAGGTGACGGAAATAGAAGATGACGACAACCCTGGTGACGGAGATCGAACCCGAGGTAACGACGGCACTGGTGGTGGCGACAACACAGGTGATGGCGATGCCACAGCAGGTGATGATGGGACGAACGGTGGCGACAACACAAGCGATGGCGATGCCACAGCAGGTGATGATGGGACGAACGGTGGCGACAACACAGGTGACGTGGACGGCACTGATGGGGACGACGCAATGAACGGTGGCGACAACACCGGCGACGTCACCTACGACGCGCCTGCGGGTACAAACACGGGTGGTGGCGACACCACCTGAGGTAGCAACGAAACTTGAGCAGCAGGGCCGATGTGGCGCCTGCTGTCGCGGCTACCCTCGGACGGACCGCCTGACGAAGGAGCGTGCATGGCCTGCAGATTCACCGAACTGATCGTCGACGCGCGCGATTCTGGAGCCCAGGCGCGCTTCTGGGCTGATGTCTTGGGATGGCAGGCGACCGAGCGTGAAGGAGTGCACTTCCTCATGCCCCCTAACTCCGCCATCCCGGTGATCGCGTTTGTGACGGTGCCCGAAGAGAAATCGGTCAAGAATCGCCTTCACATCGATGTAAGTCCCACGGATCGCACTCGTGACGAGGAAGTCGAACGCGTACTGTCGCTCGGCGCGACGCGTTCGGACATCGGACAGGGTGACGTTGAATGGGTGGTACTGCGCGATCCGGAGGGCAACGAGTTCTGCGTGCTTGGTTCTCAGGTGGAGGGTGACCTCACGAAATGGCCGTGGCCGGGGATGGGCTAGTCACCGTAGACATCGGCCCGGGTGACCCTTTATCCGGCGCCTTCCGCTTTGTGACAGACGATCTCGAGCAGAAACCCGTGGGGATCGAACCAGAATGACGCGTAGTAGTCCTTGTGGTACTTCGGGAACAGTTGAGGACTGAAGAGGATCGGGCTTCCGAGTTCTATTGCTTTCTCATGAGCAGCGTCGACCTGACTTCGAGTACGGGCGCGGAAGGCTAGATGTTGCAGACCAACGTGCTTCCGCACGTATTCGCTTTCCAGGGGAGCGAGATAGAAGAAGATCGTTGTTCCCGGCTTCTCGCCGGCGGGCCGGTATGAGAACTCTTCGTCAGTTACGAAGAACGGCTCGAGGCCCAGCGAGGGCATCATGGCGTCGTAATAGATTTTTGCAGAGGCGAGATCTGGCACGTTCAGCCCAATGTGATCGAGCACGTCCGGCTAGCCGCACCTCTCGGGGACCAGGAGCTCGTTCAGAACCGTCGGGGGGACCCGGAGTTTCGTCGATTGCTCGTAGTCGTACGCGTATGAGATCAGTCTCGGCTCGCTGAAGCCGTTCGCCAGGAAGCTCAACCCGAATGCGGTCTTGCCCTGGTAACCGGCCGGCACGATGACCGTTGGGTATCCCGCCGCTGCGCTTACGTTCGCGTACGTGTTGCCCGGCGCCGCGATCGCATCGAGATCGTCGGCCATCAACGTCGCGTCGATGACGGCCCGTGAGGACTGGATCGTTGCCTCCGCGGAGGCGGGATGGTAGACGCCGGGCTGCGCGTTGGACGCGATCAGGAGGTTCTGGCCGTACTTGACCTTGTCTGGATGTTCCTCGTTGTAAGAGACGATGTCGCCGAGCGTCCTGACCCGCAACGTGTCCGGCGTCTGGTCGGCGAGGTACTGGTTGAGCGACGCCTTGAACTCGTTGGGGATCAAACCGATCTCACTTATCCCGACGAGGCTCGTATTCGACAGGTTGTCAGTCTCGACGAGCGTCGCCCCCTCCTTCTCGAGCACTTCGAGAGCCTCCTGGAACAGACCGTTGTTTCCGAGATCATCGGGGCTGTATCCGATGCGGGCACCCTTCAGGGCATCGGTGGTTAGGAACTCCGTGTAGTTCGACGGTGCATCGCCGCTGTCGACGGTGCGCTCATCCTTGTCGTCGACGCCCGCCATCACTCCGAGCATGATGGCTGCGTCGGTAACGGTTCTCGTCATGGGACCGGGCGTGTCGAAACTGGGGGCGAGCGGGATGATTCCGAAGCGACTGAGCAGGCCGGTAGTCGGCTTTATCCCAACGAGACTGTTGGCCATGCTCGGGCTCAGGATGCTGCCCGAAGTCTCGGTACCCACCGTGCCGGTCGCGAACGCCATCGACCCGGCAACACCGGAACCCGAGCTGGATCCGCTGGGATCCCCGAACGTGTAGGCGTTGCGAACCTGGCCCCCGAGCGAGCTGTAGCCGTTGGGCATGCTGAGATCCACCCAGTTGGCGAACTCGGAGAGGTTCGTCTTGCCGAGGATGATCGCTCCCGCTTCCTCCAGCTTGGTAGTGATCGTTGCTTCTTCTAGCGGGATGCTTCCTTTGAGTGCGATCGAACCGGCCGTCGTCGGCATGTCGCGTGTGCCGATGTTGTCCTTGAGCAAAACCGGTATGCCGTGGAGGGGGCCGCGGATCTTGCCTGCGGAGCGCTCCTTGTCCAGCCTGCCGGCGAGCTTGAGTGCTTGGGGATTGAGAGCACGTATCGAGTTGACCTGCCCGTCGTAAGCGGCGATCCGGTCTAGATACGCATCGACCAACCGGAGGCTCGTCGTTTTGCCGGACGAGAGGACCTTCTGCAGCTGCGGGATCGTCACCGTCTGGAGGTTGAGACCGGCTACCGAGGGACGGCACTCCTTGGTAGCCGCGGCGGACGCGGGGGCGACGACGGCCGCGCCTGTAAGCGTCACGCATGCAAGGGCGACGAGTGGGGCGAGGAGCTTGCGGCCTGAAAGGGGCATCACCTGGGAGATTTCGCCCATAGGCCCCGGATTCCTATCTGCCACCGAGGGCAATCGGTAGAGAGGTGATCCCCCTAGCGGTGTCGCCGCCCCGATGCTCCAATAGCCATCTATGAGCGACTATCCCGAGGGTTGGTACGACGACCCCGACCGGTTCGGGGCCGAGCGCTATTGGGATGGAAAGGCCTGGACCGACGAGCGGCGGTTCGTCACGCGCTTAGACGAGTTCCTTCAGCCCACGAGGCACCGCAAAGATGACCATCGCGTAGTCGTCACTGGTGAGCATCTCTCCTGCGACGATGACACGATCAAGTGGGATGAGATGACCGGTTTCGATGCGGTGAACAAACTGGATGTCAACCGTAGGCCGTTCATCTATAGCGTGACCATCAACCGCGGTGGGGACGAGTTCACCCTCGATTTCCCTGCCACACTCGACAAAGACGGACGGATAGCGAACACTTTTGTCACGATCATCGATCAAGCGCAGCGCATACTCCTTCCTCGTCTTGCGCACGAGTTGCTCCGAAAGGTGGATGCCGGCGAAGCCATCGAATTCGAGGGAGTGGCGGTGTCCCCTCGTGGTTTCAGCAAAGCGAAGAAGAACGACGATCCCGTGCCGTGGGCAGAGTACGGCGGGTGGCGTATGCAAGAAGCAGTGTTTTTCCTCGACCGGATGAAGGGCGGGAAGGCGAAGAAAGCGGTGAGGGTCGACACCACTCAACTCGGCAGATGGATCCTTCCGCCCCTCGTGGAGGATCACGCGAGGCGATATTCCCAAGCAGAGAATTCCCAGCTCGTCGACGGTTAAGTAGTTGTCGTTCTTAGCGAAGCTCCTTCTTGGGAACGGGAGACTCAAACCGCAAACGCGTGCCGCCCTCGAGTCCGAAGGACTCTCTTTCATCGAAGAGGGACTTCCGGGCAGTATTCGATACCGGCACTTCAAGGCCCCGGGTAAGCGCTTCCACGGCAAAGTTACGTCAGAGCGCTTCGGTCTCGGGATCAGCGAGCGACGCCTAGCGGTCTACTGCCGCTCCGGGCGCGTAAAGGTGATCGACTCAGCTTTTTCGGACCCTCGGTGGAGTGCAGTTGAGGTAGCGCTCGAAAACAATGACACCGTTTCGATCAGGATCGACTACGACCGTGTCGACGTCCCAAATGTGTCCGGCGAGATCACGATCACGACGAGGACGCCGAAAGCAGCGAGCGTCGTCGAACTCTTGCAGGCACGGTTGGGAAGGCGGGACTCATAACTATTGGTTGCCGGCTGGGACGGATCGAATCACCGAGAGGGCGGCCTCCTCAGGGCTGACTCCTTCTTCGGCGAGGTCGAGGAGCATCTTCATCGCCTCATCTCGCGAACAGCTGTGCCTCTCGATCAGGATGCCAGTCGCCAGGGCAACTTTGGAATCCAACTTCACCGAAAGCTCGGAGGCGATGCGCCCCAATTCCTCGTAGCGCCGCACATTCGATAGCGGCCCCGAAGCCTGTGCTGCGAGGGCCGCGCCCGACTTCTCGTCCTCTGCAGTGAACTCGTGACCACTGGTCGAATAGAGATTCAGGGATCCGTAAGTCTCCCCGTCTTCGATCAGGGGAAGTGAAAGGCATCCGGTCAGTCCCCGATCTAGCGCCCGACGCGAGAACTCCGGCCACCTGGTCTCTTCCGCCATCGAATCGATCTTGAAGATGCGTCCATCCGACATCGCTTGGAGACAGGGGCCCTGGTCCAAGCTGTACTGGATCTGATCGATCAGCTCAACACTCGCGTCGGAACCGGCTGCCGTGACCACTTCGGATCCGTCGATCACGGAGACTCCAGCGGCGTCGCAACTATCGATGGCGCGGACGGAGAGGTGCGCGACTCGATGGAGGCTCGAATCGAGGGTCTCTTCGGACAGGAGCAGATTGGCCAGATCTCGCAGGCTATCGAGCAGCCGCTCATTTTCGGTCACGAGGACCTTCTTTCCACCGATTGCGCATTCAGCGCGCTGCGGAGGAAAGGTCGGCGTGTTCGCCCGATCCAGGGCAGTAGAACGCTCTGTAAGAACCTTCATCATACGCCCGCGGAGACGATAGGGCTAGAGCTCCGCTGGGGTTTCAAAACGATCCCTCAGGGCTCTCCCGACGAATCGATGACGTCTTTTGCTACTTCGCGTAGCTTCTTGTGGAGCCGCTGGGAAGCTCTTCTGAGGATCTCGAAAGCCTGGTCTTCCGAACATCTTTCGCGCTCCATCAGGATGCCCTTCGCTTGGCCGATTACTTCGCGATGGGCATATCCCTCCAACAACTCATCGACACGAGTTCGCGCCTGTTCCAATGTCTGAGCGTTGGCCAGGGCGACCGACGCGTGTGCGGCAAAGATCGCACCGATCGTCCGGTCCGGTGCCTGGAAGGCGTGAGGCGATGTCGCGTAAAGATTCAGTGATCCCAAGGTGCGGCTATTCGACAACAACCCAAACGCGAGCAGGCTCGCAAGACCTCTTTCCCTCGCACGGGCCGAAAACTCGGGCCACTTCGTATCGTCGGCCATCGCTGGGATCTCGTAGGTAGATGGAACACCGCGTGGTCCAGTCTCCTTGATTGCGCTAAGGCACGGCCCCTGCCCGGTCGCGTACTGGATCTCGTCGATCTCTTTGACCAGGTCGGTGGTGTGACCCACCGTTCGGATGCCGTCGGGTTCCACCAGCGAGACCCCTGCGAAAT
>DASQLQ010000048.1:0-73360 GCA_035629935.1 Actinomycetota bacterium | reverse complement strand
GCTGCGCTCCCCGGGGGGCCTTGTACCGCCACCTCGTCGGGCGACGGCAGAGCGATCACGCGCAACTCCTCGAAGCGCTTTTCGGCAAAGTCGAGAAGGTGCGGGTGCTCGGCGAGCAATCGTCGAGCCAGGAACGTCCCGTAGGCGATATGCCTGCGCTCGTCGCGCTGGACGTACTCCAGGCCCTCGCGTAACCCCGGCATGATCCCGAACTGTCCGGCGACCCGGTGCCACATCCGGTAGCCGGAGATGGCCATCACACCCTCGACGAATTGGTTGTACGTCAACGCAGCATCGAAGACGGCTTCAGGCGACCGGTCCCGGTTGAGACGGCTCATCACTTCCGGAAGCTCGTCGGAGAAGATCAGTCGCCGGCCGTCGCGCGGCACGTACTGGTTGAACTCTCTCGGGTCGAAACCGACTGCGTCGAACCAGAGACGGAAGAACTCGATGTGCTTGGCCTCCTCCAGCACGAAGGTGGCGAGGAACATCGTTTCCTCGGTGCGGTTCTCGTCAGCGATCGCTTGCACCAAGGGAAGGATGTCCAGCGTGACGGCTTCCTCGCCCACCATGAAGCCGCGGGCGAGACCACCGACCATGTATTGCTGTTCCTGAGGCAGCGCCTGCCAGTCCTTGGCATCCTGAGAGAAATCAATATCGGCCGGATCCCAGAAGAGCTTCTTCGCCTTCTGGTAGAGCCGCCACGGAACCGAGCTGTAATCGAGCCCTCGGACCGATCCGTATTTCGCCGGGTCTCTGAGAAAGGTGCGCTCTGTTTGCGCCATTCACCAACCCTAGTCCAGAACCGGCATTTGTAAGGTGGGCGCAACCGTGGCTGGAGGGGGTGGCGGCTTTCAGTAAAGAGAGCTCGGTAAGTGACCCGGGATGGGCAAGGGGAAGAACCGCAAGGATCGCGCGCTCCGTTCTGCAGTCCTTGGTTCTCGTTCCGGCGGTCCGATTCATATCGCCGATCCAGTTGATCCATCAGGACCGCCTGACCGCGCTGTCTGGTCCGGTCATCTTCGTCGCCAACCACCAGAGTCACTTCGATGCGCCCGTTGTCCTTGCCGCGTTGGGACGAAGGATCCGACGACGCTTGGTCGTGGCAGCCGCAGCGGATTACTTCTATCGCTCCAAGACGGTTGGTGGTTTAGCTTCCCTCGCTCTATCGACGGTGCCGTTCATGCGGGAGGGAGGCTCCAGCCGGACTTCGCTGGATCTGTTGAAGAGGCTCGCCGGGGAAGGATGGTCGGTGCTGCTGTTCCCTTCGGGAACTCGGGGGGACCAGGCATTGTTCAAGCCCGGCTTTGCTTTCGTCGCCGTCGACGCTCGAACCAGCGTTGTGCCCCTCTACTTACATGGCCTGCAAGACACTCTTCCCAAGGGGTCGAAACTTCCGCTGCCCAGTGGCGTCATAGTCGCTGTGGGTTCCGCCGTTGCGCCTGGGGATGACTACGAGGATCTCGTTCGGCGGACTCAAGCCGAGCACAACACGCTGCGTGAGGACGTTATGGATCGAACGGAGGGGTGGGGGTAGGGGTGGGGATCTACGCGATCAAACCGCGCTTCCGCGCCGGTCTGACTGGTGTCGCCGACTACCTGGGTCGCCGAGGAGCCACGCCCGACCAGATAACGACGGTGGGGATAGTCGCTAGCCTCGGAGCTGCGGGATGCTTCTTGGGTTCCCACTCGACCGAGCTGTGGTTGCTCCTGGTCCCCGTCCTCGCATTCGTCCGTACGGCGGCCAACGCGCTGGACGGGCTCGTGGCCGAGAGAACGAACTCAGGTAGACCGGCCGGAGAGCTCTACAACGAGATCGCCGATCGCATAGGGGATACGGCGTTCATCGCAGGCACGGCCCTCGTACCGAACGTGCCCCTCGCTCTTTCTCTCGGGGCGCTGGCCGCGGCCTTGCTGTCGTCGTTCATCGGCATCGCTGCAAAGGGAGCTGGAGGATCGCGTCGTTACGACGGACCCATGGGCAAACCCGACCGGATGGCCGTCATCGGCTTAGGTTCGATCGTCGCTTTCTTCACTGACAACTCCGCGATCGAGTGGGCCCTTGGTGTGATCGCAGTAGGTGCCGTGATAACCGCCCTGAATCGATACCGCAAGGCGAAGGAGGAACTCGAGCGTGCCGGCTAATCCTTTTGCCAACGAACTCTTCATTCAAGTGGTGACCAGGGTCTCTCTCCTGCTGCTGGTTGGTGTCCTGGCAGTCGTTGCGATCGAGCGCAAGCCTTGGAATGAGCTACGCGACGCCACCCTTTTCCTCCGGATCAAATCGTGGGCGGTCATAGCCCCGCTCTTTCTCGTCACTCTGTTCTCGGGCGGCTTTCCAGCCTTCTTACTGGCCGCCTTCATAACGCTGCAAGCGTCCGCCGAGTACGGGCGCTTGGTTCGCATGGACCGGAAGTACGCCGTTCTACTCGCCGTATGGGCACTGGTCGGTTTACTCGTCGCCGCCTTCGTGCCTCGTTTCCTGCTGCTGCTGCCGCTGGCGTTCTTCCTGCTCTTGACACTCATGCCAATCGTGTCCGGCCGGGTAGAAGGGGCGCATCGCCAGGTCACGGCGACACTGTTCGGTTACATCTACATCGGTTTGCCGATGGCTTATTTCGTGTTTATCAAGGGAGTCGAGTCCTGGGGCCGTGAATTCCTGCTCATCGTGGGGGTAGCCGTCGCATTGTCGGACGTACTTGCTTTCGTAGTCGGCTCGCTCTTGAAGGGCCCGAAACTCGCTCCAAAGGTCAGTCCGGGAAAGACGTGGGCCGGTGTGCTCGGTAACGTTCTTGGGGCGGTCCTCGGAGTCCTTCTACTGTCGATAGCGATACCTGCCGAGTGGGCCGGCGCAGGGATCGTCACGATGACCTTGGTGATCGCCATCGGCGCACTCTGGGGCGACCTGACCGAGAGCTTCGTGAAGCGCGACTTCGCCGTCAAGGACGCCGGAACGCTCTTACCCGGGTTTGGCGGGATCCTGGATCGTGTGGATTCCTTCTTGCTGGCCATGCCACTCGCCTACTACGGGTTGCTCATCGGCAACCGCATCGCAGGTTGAATCACCTCCTGAAGTTCAGCCGCAGCGTCCCCTTCGCCGACCCACCATTGCCATCGGTGACCCGGTAAACGATCCGATCTCGCCGACCAGCAGCCGACTTGGGAGCGCGGTAGGTGATGATCCCCGAGCGCTCATCGATGTCGATGATCTCGCCCCGCCGGGGCCCTCGCACGATCCCATCGAGACGCAATGCATCTCCCTCGACGTCGGAGTCGTTGCCTAAGACGCCGATGCCGACCACCTTTCCGGATGCGATCTTCTTGGTCTCTCCCCCGACCGACGGCCGATCGTTGACCGGCGCGACCGTGATCGCCACCTGGGCCTCTGACGCGAAGCCGAAGACATCGGTGACCGTGTACGTGAATGAGTCGGTGCCGAAGTAGTCGGGATCGGGCGAGTAACCGACGACCCCGTCTATCGAGACGCGAACAGAGCCGTTGGTAGGCCCGGCCGTGATCTCCATCTCCATCGGGTCGCCATCGGGATCGAGATCGTTGGCCAACGGTCGAATGGCCAGAGCCTGGTCCTCGGCCCCCTCAACGCGGTCGTCCTGCGGTTCCGGCGCATTGTGCGAATCGTCCTCGGAGGCGTCCTCCGAACCAAAGTTCTGCGTCCAGTAGGTGGTTCCGTCATCGTTAGTGATCGCCCCGACCCCGATCGTGGTGTAGGTCTCTCGCTCGATATTGGCGCGGTGTCCCGGTGAGTTGAGCCAGCCTTCCATCACCGCCTTCGGACTCCGATAGCCGTACGCGATGTTCTCTCCCGATCCACCGAAGTAGCCGCAGTCCTCCACACGTTCGTCCCACGAGCGCTCCTCGGGCGGTGCCGGATCGTCGTGCTCCAGGTATTCGTATTCCGCCATGTGGGCCGACTTCCACGATGCCGATCTGGTCAAGGGTCGGGAGACGGAAAGCTCGTCCAGCCCCTGCTTCTCACGATGTTGGTTGGTCAACTCGACGACCTCCCTGGTCCACTTGACGCGGAATATCCCCCACGAGTTGTCTCGTTCGCAGGTACCACCTTGGGCCCGGGCGGGGATAAGGAACCGGCCCATCGAGAGGGTCGAGGCGGAGAGGCCGGCAAGTACCAGCAGGCCAACCACCCTCTTCCTTCTGGTGTCAGACATCGACCAAAACTTACTGCGCTGGGATTAGAGTCGCTGCATGTGCAGAAGCATCAAAACTCTCCGCGACGCGGAGGAGCCGGTGACCGGTGAGGACATCGAAGCAGCTGCCCTTCAGTTCGTGCGCAAGATCAGTGGCTACCGCAAGCCATCGCGCGCCAACCAGGAGGTTTTCGATTCCGCCGTGGCCGAGATCGCCGGCGCAACTCAGAGATTGCTCGACAACCTCGTTGTCAGAGCAGCTTCATAGAGCAGGTCCGGCCCCGGTCGACTAGATGATCGAGGAGACCGGGACATGGTCGCGGAGCCGGGGGGCCAAGATCGTGGCTACCCTCGGGCCCAGCGCTTCCGACCCCCTGACTCTCAAGAACCTGATCGAAGCCGGCGTCGACGTAGCTCGGATCAACTTCGCCCACGGCAACGTCGATGAACACCGACGGGCGGCTGCGCAGGTCAGGCAAGCAGCCGAAGAAGCCGGTCGCCAGATAGGGCTCCTGGGGGATCTGCCCGGCCCGAAGATGCGTACCGGCCGTATCAAGGACGGCGAGGTAAGGCTGAAGAGCGGAAATGAGTGCGTGCTCGTCTCCACGGATATCGAGGGCGAATGGAACCGGGTCGGCACGTCGGTACCGAACCTGCCTCAGATGGTCGCATTCGGCGACGAGATATTCCTTGCCGACGGGGCGATAGTTCTGAAGGTCCGATCGGTGGGCAGCGACGAAGTCGTGACGGAAGTTATGAGAGGCGGCACCCTCCGCTCCGGTAAGGGGATGCACTTCCTAGCGGCCGAACGTTTCTTCGAACCATTGACCGACCGGGACCGCATCGCGCTCCAAACGGCCGCCGAGCTCGACATCCAGCTGCTCGGATTGTCGTTCATCCGGAATGGAGCGGATGTCCGCCAGCTGCGAGATGCATTGCCATCTGGCTACTCCCCCTTCATAGTGGCGAAGATCGAAACTCGGGCCGCGGTCGAGAACCTCGATGATGTGGTCCGAGAAGCCGACGCCGTCATGGTTGCGCGGGGCGATCTCGGCATCCAGATCGCGCTCGAAGACGTCCCTGAGATCCAGCGAAGCGTCATCGAGGCTTGTAACCGGGCGGCGACCCCGGTCATCACCGCCACCCAACTGCTGGAGTCGATGACCCGGTCACCCCTGCCCACGCGAGCAGAGGTCACGGATGTGGCGAACGCCGTGAGAGAAGGAACCGACGCGGTGATGCTCTCGGAGGAGACCGCGGTCGGCGACCACCCCGTCCGCGTGGTCGAGACGATGGTCAAGATCATCCGCGCCGCCGAACGATCCCCCGCCATGCGTGTGGCTCCTGTTCACGAGGGACCGTTGGCCGATCCGGTTTCCTGGGCGGTCGCGCACGCCGCCACGCTCGCGGCCGAAGACGTTGGCGCCACCGCGATCCTGTGCCCCACCCGGAGCGGCGCCACCTCGCGTCGTGTGGCGGCTTTCCGACCCGAGGCTCAGATCGTCGCGCTGAGCTCCGAGACCAGCGGTGTCGCTGCGCTGTGTCTCACGTGGGGCGTGCACCCCGTCGAGATGGACGCGATCAACGAAGACGGTCTCGTCGTGGAGCGGTCGGTAGCACGTGCATTGGAACTCAACCTCGTGTCCAAGGGCGACCGAGTGGTAGTCGTCTCGGGCAGCGTTGGTCGGGTAGGCGGTACCGACCTGATGCAGGTAGTCGAGATCTAAACGTCGACAATGCCGAGGATCCCGAATATCTCTTCGTGACGATCGATAACGCAACGCGCCTCGCCGGTGTCTGATTGATCGTCATGCACCCCGCGAAATCTGACCGCATGCATCCCGACGTTATGAGCACCGGCGATATCCGTGCGCTTGAGGTCGCCTACATGAACCGCCTCGGGTGGACGTACCCCTAGCTCGGCAAGAGCCTTGTCGAAGATCTCTTCCCCCGGCTTCGGGACGCCGACCTCGTCGGAGAAACAGAGCACCTCCAGGAACTCGATCAGACCGTTGTCGGCCAAGAGGTCACGAACCACGCGGCCGGGAGTGAAACCCGTGTCGCACACCAGGCCCAGTCGTATCTCTGCCTTCTGCAGCCCGGCCAAGGTCTCGCGGGTTCCGTCGACGGCGTCGACGCCGGTCTGGAGGCTCGCCGTTTCGAATTCCTCCGTGAGCTTCTTGATGGCGTCCGTGTCGTCGATCCCTCTGGCCTCGAGGCAATAGGCGGCCATTCGGCCGGCCCCGAAAGTCTCGACCTGCTTCCAGGCCTCATCGTGATGGGCCCAGGCCTCTTCCATGAGTTGACGCGCACTGTCCTCGGATAGGTCCAAGACGCGACGAAGGGCGCTTTGGCGAAGTGCCATCGCGCCCTCCCAATCCCGATCCTTGAGAAGCGTTCCCCAGCAGTCATATGTGACTGCTCGGATGCCATCCACTCTTTTCATGCACCACTCCCTTCGGTGCTGCGTTGCCGATCCTTCTTAACTACACAAGTTCCGGTCGCTTTCGCAACCACTTCGGGCTGATCAAGCAGATCTGCCGCCGAATCCGAAACGTCCGTCCGGGGGCTAGCGTATCTGAGGACCTCGAACTCCATCTTCCGGCTGCTCTGACCTGCGGCAACGATGACTCCGTGGACCTCGAGGAAATCGCCGGCCTGAACGGGGGCCAGGAACTCGACCGAGGAGTAGCCGGCGAGAAGGCCTTCGTCCCCATCGGATCGGATGCACAACTCCGTAGCGACGTCCCCTATCAATTCCATCAGGCGGCCGCCGGCAACGAGGTTCCCGCCGTAATGAGCGTCCACCGACGACATGCGTAAGCGGAGGCTGGCCGAGATGCGATCGGTCACGCCGCCCCCTTATCGACTGCCCAGGCGAGGTAGGAGGCAACCTCCGACGGCTTGGTTCCGCGGCCGAAGATGCGGTCGTAGCCCAGTTCCCCGGCTTGATCCGGGTTGAACCGGGGACCGCCGCCGATCAACAGAACGCGGTCGCGGACGCCGGCTTCCTCCAGCGCGGCGCGAACCTCGCTGAGGTGGTGGATATGAGCGTCGCGCTGCGTTACGACCTGAGAGATAAGCACTGCATCGGCCTGGTTGCTGGTGGCCGCGGCCGCCACGTCCTCGGGCGCCACCTGGGCCCCCATGTTCACGACGTCGAAGCCCGTGAAGTATTCGAGACCGTGGTCCCCCGCGAATCCCTTCATCGACAGGATCGCGTCGAGCCCGACCGTGTGAGCGTCGGTGCCGGTGCAGGCTCCCACGACCACCAGGCGCCGGTTGAGGCGCTTCTGGATCATCCGGTTCACCTCTTGATACGAAAGGTCGGGGAAGTCCCGCTCGACCACACTGATGGTGGCGGGGTCGACGGAATGCTCCGTGGCTCCATAGACGACGAAGAACGTGAAGTCGGGGCCCATCGCTTTCATGTGCACGACCTGGACGCGGGTGAAGCCCATCGTTTGAGCCAGCTCGAGGGCCGAGCGCGACGCGCGCTCCCCCGCGGCGATCGGCAAGGTGAACGAGAGTTGCACCATCCCATCATCGGTCGCATCTCCGTACGGCTTGATGGCAGTCATCAGACCTTCACCCCAACGCGGTCGGCCAGTTGCTCTCCGAACGGGTCGAAGTAACCCTCTGCCTTCTTCACGACCCCATCCAGTCCGCGGCCCCCATCGCGCGTACGTACCGTGTCGGCGAACATCCCCGCCTCGATCGCGGCGAACATCCCGATGTCGGCAACCTTGCGAAGCATCTGGCGGCACTCTTCGAGGACCTGGTTCGCCCTTCGCTCGACCTGACCGCCTGACTCGAATCGCATCTCGCCCGCGAGTGCACTCGCACCTCCGAATATGTAGCTCGCGTTCTCCAGCGCCAGATCCCGGTCCGAGAGGAATGGCGTGTGAACGCCTTCGGTCATCATCCCGAGCAGAATGATGTCCTGACCCGTCAGGGCACCCACCAGGTTGAACATCCCGTCGTAGAGGAACCCCTGAAAAACGTTGCCCGTCATGTGTTTCGTCGGCGGCATGTACTTCAGCGGAGCATCGGGGAAGCACTCGCGTATCAGTTGCGCATGGGCGATCTCGAGCATGATCTGCCCTGGTTGCGCCGGGTCGATCTCGAACGCGTGGCCGAGGCCCATCTGCTCCGCGGGCAGCCCTGCCGTGTAGGCCAGACGCTCGTTGAGGAATTGAGAGGCGAGGACGGTGTGGGCCGAATCGACCGCGTCGGCCGTCGTTAGATAGTTGTCTTCACCTGTGTTGATGATGATCCCGGCCAAGGCGTGGATCATCCGGGAGAAGTGCTGGTCCACGAACGTCCGCTGCATGTTGATGTCTCTGAAGATGATCCCGTACATGCAGTCGTTGAGCATCATGTCGAGTCGTTCGGTGGCGGCTATCACCGCGATCTCCGGCATGCACAGACCGCTGGCGTAGTTTGTCAGTCGGATGTACCGGCCCAGCTCCGCCGACACCTCGTCGAGAGCGGCACGCATCAAGCGGAAGTTCTCCTGAGTGGCGAACGTCCCCGCGAATCCCTCCGTGGTCGCGCCGTACGGGACATAGTCGATCAGGGACTGACCCGTAGAGCGGATCACGGCAACGACATCGCAGCCTTCGCGCGCGGCAGCCTGGGCTTGGGGGATGTCTTCGTGGATGTTGCCTGTAGCTACGATCTCGTAGAACCAAGGTTTGTCGGCCTCGCCCGTGCGTGCGATGGCTTCGGTGCGAGACTCCTTCGCCGCGGCCACCCGATCGATCGCGATCGCAGCTTCCTGCTTAGCTCTTTCCATCGCTATGTCGAGGTCGAAGTCCTCCGGCCACTCGGGGACCCTTTCGCCCGACGCGATCCGCTCTGCTTCCGACTGGATGTGCCCGCATCCCGACTCGACCGCGTGGAAGAACGGGATGGCGACGCCTCGGTCGAGTCCGACCTGTTCGGCGATCTTCTCCACGACCAGATTCGGGATGGGAACCCCCTCGGCGCCCTCTCCGACCACGCCGTCGACTCCGGCCAGGCGCAATAGAGCACGTTGGATCGACACGGTGGTGTGGGTGCGGGCCAGATCCTCGATCGGGGCCGCTATCTCGGCTGCCAGTTCGCGGCATTCGGCCACTGCATCGTGATCGATGTTCAGGCGACCGACAGGACGGGTGAACGGAAGTGTTCGTTTCACGACATCTCCGCCTCGGCTTCTGGCCATACGCGCGAACCTTCCACCCACGTTCCTCTAACCTGAGTATCAAGAAGCGTCTCGACGTCCACCGACCCGGGATCGCGGTCCAGCCACACCAGGTCGGCCGGGGCGCCCGGCTCTACGGTCCCGCTCAGCCCCGACCCTCCGGCAAGAGCATGAGAGCCCATCGTGTGGACGCGCAAGGCTTCGATCTTCCCCAAACCCTCCTCTTCCAGGTGGTGTTCCCGCAACGAGGCCAGTTGCAAGAAGGGATCCATCGGGGTCACGGTCGAGTCGGATCCGGCGCCGATCATCAGACTCGCGTTCAGCATGGAACCGAACCGGTTCATATCCTTCGCTCGGTCCCAACCCATGCGCTGCGCATACAGTCCAGTGGGTCCACCCCATAGCCGGTCGAAAGCCGGCTGAACGCTGGCGCGAAGTCCGAGCTGGGCCGCGCGGGCGATGTGATCATCCGACGCACACTCGAAATGCTCGATGCGATGGCCAAGGTTGCGAACGTCGTCGATGCCCACTTTGTCTGCGACCTTCTCCCAGGTGCCGATCGCCTGCTCGATCGCTGCGTCACCGATGGCGTGGACGCCGACCTGGAGGCCCTCGTGCTGCCCTTCCATGAAGAAGTCGAGGAGCTCTTCATCGGTGCGGTAGGCGATCCCGGTGGCCGGCGTGCCTGCCGGAGGCGCGCTTAAGTACGGAGCGCCGAGCCACGCAGTGTGCGAGCCAAATGCTCCGTCGAGGAAGTAGTCACCGCCGATGCGTGGGAATCCCATCCGCTTGACCCTTTTGACCTCATCGGTCGCGCAATATGTCAGGACTTTCAAAGCAACCTCGCCGACGGTTTCCAGGAAGACACCCAGTGAAGGCCAGCCGCGCCACTCGACGACGAACATCTCGTGAACCGCGGCGATCCCCTTGGAGTAGGCGAGCTTTACTGCTGCGTGGAGCGCAGCGCGTTGATCCTTCTCGGGCAAGTTGCGGTCGAACCATGTCCAGGCCGTGGCCGATGCCTTCTCGCGTAAGAAACCCGTAGGAGCTCCGTCCTCATCCCGGTCAACGCCTTCGAGCCCATCGATGTCGAGCCGATCCAGCAACGCGGTCGAGACGATGCACGAGTGCAAGTCGGCGCGGGCGAGCAATGAAGGACGATCCCCCACCACAGCATCGAGATCGTGCCGGGATAACGATCGGTCGAGTGGCTCTTCGAAGTTTCCTCCGAACACCATCTCGTTGCCCGCGGCCGCCCGCTCCTTGAACGCGTTCAGGATCGCATCGGCCGAAGTCTCACCCCTGAAGTCGGGCCATGTTTCGTAGAGGCCCGTGATCGGCAGGTGGACATGCGCGTCGCAGAAGGCCGGGAGGAGCCATCCCCCGTCCAGATCGATCGTGCGGTCTGCATCGGGCGGATCATCGATGCCCAGGGCGCGCACCCGGCCCCCTTCGACCAGCAACCACTCTGCTGTCGCCGCAGCGGGCAAGCGTCTGATCGTGCCTCCGGTGAACAGCGTCCGTGTCATTGCGAGAACCTCTCGAGCAAGCGTGGTTCGGAGCGAAGGAGGTCCAGTGCCAGCTTCGCGTGTCCCGGTACGAACCCATTGCCGATCGTCATCTCACACGACTTCCCCAGGCCTTCCGCCGTCAGCGCCGCGGCGGAGAACGATGTAGCCATCGAGAAGAACACCACTCTGCCTTCGTCCGAGCAACCCAGGATGGCTCCTCCCTCGCAACCGGGGACATTCGTGCAGACGAAAACGAGGTCTGCGAGCTCACCCTCGAACGCTTCCGCAACGGCCTCCATAACTGCGATCGGGTCGGTGCAATCACAGGGCACCGCCTCCGCCCCCGCTTCCTTGGCGGCTTCGATCGTGTCCTCCGGCCAGCACAGGCCCAGAACCCGGCCTTCCGGCCCCACGCTCCGTGCCGCCTGGGCACCGGCAAGCATCCCCGACTTCCCGCCGGCGCCCAGGATGACCACTTTCATCTCGGGTTGCGCCAGATGCGCCATCCAGGCCGGTGCGCCACACACGTCGAGCGCTCCGAGTGCAGCGTCTTCGGGAAGGTCTGCCGGCATCTCCGCATAGACGCCCGATCCGAACAGGATCGCCCGGCCCGTGACCGTCACCTGCTCGGAGTTGGGATCGAGAGCGACGATCTCGTCCAGTTCGAGGGGCGTAAGCGCAAGCGACACGAGAGTTGCGATGCGAGTTCCGGGCGTCGGCTCAGTGCGATGGCTTCCGATCTCGGCGACCGTTCCGAGAAGCATTCCCCCCGAACCCGTAACCGGGTTCTGCATCTTTCCGCGCTCGGCGACGATCTCCATGATGCGCGCGCGCATCGCGTCCGCTTCGCCCTCACAGGACTTGCGGATCTGCGTCCACGAAGCCGAATCGATGTTGAGTCGCTCGACGTCGATGAGGATCTCGTCCTCCGATAGAGGAAGACTCGTGTCCAGACGATTCGCCTGCTGCGGCAGAACCGCACGCGGCTCGAGCGAGCGATGGCTCCCGAAGCGATCCATTGGTCTCCCGCCGCCTAGTGGGCTGTCTAAGCCGGCGTCGCGCTCGTGACCTGACGCCAGTGCTCTTGACCTTCTCGAGGAAGCGTATAGATCGGGTCGTAATAGGGATAGGTGCGGCTGAGAGCCTCGGGATCGGTAGCCTCGAGGCGCGTGCGGTAGTTCTTCGTCCAGTAGGAGATCCCAAGGGTCTGGTCGTATGAGGCGGCCTGGTGCACCCAGCGCTTCCCCACGAACGGCACGTCGCAGAGGATCCGGGGCGTGGCGAATCCCGGCAGGTAACCCATGATCGAGTGCTGCAGGTCCTGCGCCTCGGCGAGTGACAGTCGCCAGTGCTCGGAATTCGGGATCAGATCGCACATATAGAAGTAGTAGGGCATGACCTTCGCGTTATCGAGCAACGCGAAGCAGAGGTCGAGCAGATCCTCGGTCGTGGCGTTCACTCCCCTGAGCAGCACACCTTGGTTCCGCACGTCGCGGAAACCCATGTCGAGCAAGCGCTTCGTGGCCCTCGCTACCAACGGGGTGATCGAGTTAGCGTGATTGATGTGCGTGTGCACCGCCAGATCGACGTCCTGGGCCCTCGCCTTCGTTGCCAGACGCTCGAGTCCGGCAGACACCGAATCCTGCAGGAAGTGTTGCGGCAGGCCCATGAGGCCTTTGGTCGCCAACCTGATGTCACGGATGTGCGGGATGTCGATCAGATCCCCGACGAACTCCTCAAGGTGAGCGATCGGCAGGTTCGCGATGTCCCCGCCCGAAACGACTACGTCCCGCACGCTCGGCGTTTCCTTCAGGTAGCCGACGATGGCCGCGTAGCGTTCCTTCTGTTTGAGCTCGAAGCGGTGCTTGATGATTTGAGGCACGTTGTTGCCAACGAGGTCCATGCGCGTGCAATGACCGCAGTACTGAGGGCAAGTCGCAAGCAACTCTGCCAGCACTTTCGTCGGGTACCTGTGAGTTAGGCCTTCGACGGCCCACATGTCGGCCTCGTGCAGAGAGTCACGCTCTGCGTGTGGGTGACTCGCCCACTCTGTCTGACGCTCGGCGAACGCCGGGATCATGTAGCGGCGGATCGGGTCGTGCCACAGATCGCGCTCGTTCATCGTGTTGAGCATCTGAGGCGGAACCAGCATCGACATCGTGGCGCGCTCCGCCTGGTCGCGGCGGATCGAATCGACGAGGTCCATGGGAAGGAGCTCGCCGAACACCTTCTGCAACGCATCGAGGTCCTTCACCGTGTGCCGGCGCTGCCAGGTGGCGCTGTTCCACTCCGCCTCGGTGACGTCCTCATAGCCGGGGAGGCGCGTCCAATCGGGCTCGACGAAGTCCCTTTGGGGCGGGTACCGGTACGGCTGTTCGTACGCGGTCGAGTCCACCGTCTTGAAGGCGGCTCTCTGACGCAGAACGCTGTTGCGGGCTGCTTCCATGGGGGTCCTTGCGGTTATCGGGCTCAGACGCAATAATCGTAGGCTATCAGACCCGAAAAAGGAATAATGTTCGGTATGGATTCCAAGGACCGGAAGATACTTGCGTTGCTCCAGGCGGATGGCCGCCTGGGCTACGGCGAGATCGGCAAGAAAGTGGGGCTGGCAGCCTCGTCCGTCCACGAACGGGTCAGGAAGCTCGAGCGCTCCGGGGCCATCAAAGGCTACCGGGCCGAGGTGGATCTGGCCGGAGCCGGCCTACCGATCACGGCGATAGTGAGCCTGGCGTTGAGCCCGTCCTCGCCCCCGGACATCCCGGCCAAGATCGCCGAGCTAGACCTGGTCGAGTCCTGCTACTCCGTGGCCGGGGACAACTCGTACGCGCTGGTGGTACGTGCCCCTTCCACGAACGAGCTCGAGGAACTGCTCGACACCCTGCGGGGAAAGCTCGAGGTCACTACGAGAGCGACGATCGTCCTGTCGACCCCCTTCGAGCACCGCCCCCTCCTAGGCAGGCTCTAGCTCAGTCGTCCCAGCAGGCTTTGCGCCAGGCTTTCAGGCTCAGGCGCTTCCTCTGGGCAATGAAGCCGGATGCCTCGGCCTTGTCGCAGAACCGCGATCGTTCCATCTCATATTCGAGGATGAACACCGGCTTGTCGTTATCTACGAACCGCTTGTAGGGACCGCACTCGTTGTAGTCATAGCAGGACTCGTTGACCACGAAGTCGTAGACGGGCTCGAGATCGTCGACCAGCTCGGGAACGTTCTTCAGGCCGATCGCCAGGCCCCGCTCGTGCGCGATCTCCGCCAGCATCTTGTCGTATGCAACCTGATGTCTACGCTTCAGCGGGAATCCGGTCGGGTTCTGATACCCGTTGATGTTGTCGAAGTCGACCGCGTCGAAACCCTTCTCCGCGCAGAGATCGAGTCGTTTGCCCATGATCGTCCGAAGGATGTCCACCTTGCGGACGTCGAGCCAGCGCTCCCCCGGCCACCCTTCGAGCCGCTTGCCGAGCACTTTCTTGGGGAAGTCGTCCTTGTCCGGTCTCCATCGCTCCCACGCGCCGGCGTTCGCATAGCACACCACACTGCGGCCCGCCGCGTGCAACTCCTCCACGACATCGGTGCCCACGTCAAACAGATCAACCTCGTACACGTCGGCTTCGTAAGAGGTGTCGACCTCGCCCTGCAGCTGGATCTGGAACGTCACGTTCGCCGGCGGATCCCAGATCTGTTCTTGCGCGCCGGCCGACCCCGCCGCGCTTCCGAGCAGAGCTATTGCAGCGACGACGGCTCCCATCCGCATCTTCATCACTGCGTGAGCTTCCGACCGATCACTAGTCGCTGGATCTGGTTCGTGCCTTCCACTATCTGAAGGCCTTTGGCTTCTCGCATGAAACGCTCGACGGGGTACTCGGTGATGTACCCGTATCCGCCGTGGAGCTGGACGGCGTCGGTCGTGACTCTCATCGCAACATCGGAGCAGAACAACTTCGCTTGAGCGGCCTCGAGTGAGTAGTCCTTGCCGGCATCTCGCAATCTGGCAGCGTGGCGATAGAGCTGCCGTCCGGCTTCGATCTGCGTAGACATATCGGCAAGCATGAACTGCAGTCCCTGGTTCTGATTCACCGGCTTGCCGAACTGCTCGCGCTCGGAGGTGAACCTGACGGCTTCGTCGAACGCACCTTGCGCGAGCCCGATCGAGCAAGCAGCGATCCCGAGACGCCCGCTGTCGAGCGACGCTAGGGCGATCTTGAACCCCTGGCCTTCGTCCCCGACCAAACGCCCCTCCGGAACGAACGCGTCGGTGCACGACAGCATCCAGGTGGGCGACGAGCGCCACCCCATCTTGTCTTCCTTCTTGGAGCCTTCGAAGCCCTCGGTACCGCGCTCCATGATGAATGCGCTGATCCCTTTGGCGGTTGCGTCTCCAGTGCGAGCCATGACCAGAACGGCATCGGCCTCGTTTCCCCGCGTGCAGAACACCTTCGAACCGTTGAGCTTGTACCCACCGTCGACCGGCTGGGCCTTGGTCGACAGTGCTGCAGCATCCGACCCAGACCCCGGCTCTGACAGCGAGTAGGCGCCGAACCACTCACCCGAGCACAGACGAGTCAGCACATCCTTCTTCAGTTGCTCGCTGCCGAACTGGTTGATGGCAAAGGCACACAGGGTGTGGACCGAAAGTCCGATCGTGAAGCCGAGGTAGACCCGGGCCAACTCCTCGATAACGAGCAGGTAGGTCGAATAGGGCTGTCCCCCGCCCCCGAACCCCTCCGGGAACGGGATGCCGGTCAGCTCCAGATCGGCCAATTGCTTGTACAGGGGAACCGGATCCTCGCTGCGCTCTTCGTAGTCGATCGAGGCGGGAGCGGCCACCTCATCCGCGAACTCCCGTACCATCTGAACGAGTGCACGTTCCTCATCGTCGAGGAGCCGTAGGTCTGCGGGCATGTGCGGACATTATCCCGGCAAAACCTTGGAGAAGCAGCATGCGGATAGAAGACCGTCGCGGCGAAGCGGTGGAAGAAGCCACGATCTCAGTCGACGATGATGAGTTGATCGACCTGTTGCAGGGCTTGGCCGATCTCGTCGAAGGAACCCGCGAGCACGTCCACATCACCGATTCGAGTGTGGGACGGGCGCAACTCGTCTTCCGGCGCGGTACCGGGGAAGAAGTCGAGCCCCTGGAGCGCCAGATGGACTGGTGGGTAGGGCCCCTGGTGCTCTTCGGCATCCTGTTCCTTTCGATCGGGATCGTTACCTTCATCCGCTGGGCGGCGGGGCTGATGTCTTGATGGGCGGGCTCGGTTCCAGGACAAGCGCCCTCGAACGCCTAGGTGCCACCGCGACCGGCGACCCGCTCGACCTGCTAGTCGTGGGTGGCGGCATAACCGGGGCGGGCATCGCGCTGGACGCTGCGGCGCGCGGGATGAGTGTCGGGCTCGTCGAACGGATGGACTTCGCGTCCGGCACGTCCAGCAAGTCCTCGAAGCTCGTTCACGGCGGTCTGCGATATCTAGAGCAGCGCGAGTTCGGGCTGATGCGCGAAGCGTGCACGGAGCGTGACCTACTGCGCCGGCTCGCTCCTCACCTCGTCGAACCCATACCGTTCGTCCTCCCGGTGTCGCACCGGTCCGCCAGAGCGAAGTTCGGTGTCGGCCTGTGGGCGTACGACGCGCTGGCCAGCTTCAAGAATCTCAAGGTCCATAAGCACCTGGACGGTCCCGAGGTCGATCAGCTGGTTCCGGCGCTGCCTCCGGGCAAGGTCAGGGGCGGCTATGTCTTCTACGACTGCAAGACTGACGACGTCCGCCTGGTGATGGAAGTACTGGTCCAGGCGGTCCGCTACGGCGCCATCGCTGTGAACCATGCCTGCGTGCGGGATCTCAACTCCGGAGCATCCGGTTGCTCGGCCCTCGTGGAGGACGTCGAGACCTCCCAACTGATCGACGTCAGGGCGCGGCGGATCGTCGTTGCTGCCGGCGTGTGGGCCGACCGCTTAGAGGCTTTGGCTAAGGACGGGTCCGAGCCGCGTCTCCGGCCCTCGAAGGGTGTGCATCTCGTGTTTCGAAAAGACCAGGTCCCCGTGACAGACGCAGCTGCATTCATCCCCGACGTCTCGCGCAAGAGGATGCTCTTCGTGATCCCATGGCTCGATCACGTGCTCGTCGGTACGACCGACACCTCGTACAGCGGACCGCTCGATCATCCCTCCGTCGATGCGGAGGACCGTGCGTACTGCCTCGACTCGGTCAATGCGATCTTCGGCCTCGGCCTCACGGAGAACGATGTGGCGGGTGCTTACGCGGGTCTTCGACCGCTAATCGCCGGCAAGAAAGGTTCGACCGCTGACCTGTCGCGCCGTCACGCTGTGTACGAGATCGAGCCGGGGATCCTGGGCATCACGGGTGGCAAGTTGACGACCTACCGGAGGATGGCCGCCGACGCGGTCGATCGAATCGCCGGAGATCTCGGCAACCAGTCCCGCTGCCGGACGAAATGGATCCGGCTGGGATCCAGCGACCCCGAACGCTTGCGAGTGGCGGTCGACCGGCGGGCGCGCAAGCTCGGCGTTCCGAGTGAGGTGGTTACGGACCTGATCCGTCGCTACGGGGACCGCTCGCTCGAAGTCCTGGACGTGGGTGCCGCGGAGGATCTGCTCTCTCCTCTGGTGCCGGGAGAGACTCCCGTTGCCGCCGAAGCTCTCTACTGCGCGCGTGAAGAGATGGCCCTGCACCTGGATGATCTGTTGAGCCGCAGAACGAGGTTGTCCCTCCTCGACCCTGCAGCCGGGATCGGAAACGGCTCCCGAGCGCCCGAGTTGATGGCCGGAGCGTTCGGGTGGACGAAAGCTGCACAGGCCCGAGCGGTCGAGTCCCATCGGATGACGATCGAGAACGAACGCGGCCTGCCCCTTCGGCCGGCGGCTGTACCCCCCGCTCCGGACATCCGGTCCTCCGACCTGGGGGCCGGGTGAGAGACGCGGACTCCTTCGAGACGGTGCGATCCTTCGACGGCTCGATGATCGCTGCGCACCGGCTGTCGGACACGGCAGAGGGCACCCCGCTCCTGATAGCGAACGCAGTGGGGGCCGCGATCGCCCCCTGGCGAAAAGTGCTCGTCGACATAGCGCGGGACCGAAGCCTCTTCTCCTGGGATCACAGGGGTTTGTTGGACTCCGGCCCCCCCAACTCGGACCACCTCGATCCCGGCGCCCAAGCCGAGGATGCCGCCGCCGTACTGGATCACTTCGGTCACGAGAGGTGCCTGCTCGCTTCCTGGAGCAATGGATCGCGCATCGCGCTCGAGTTCGCTTACCGCTATCCCGAGAGGGTCGCCGCACTCGTCCTCGTGTGCGGTAGCTATGGGCACGCGGCCCTGCGGTTCCCCCGGTATCTCGAGGTCACGTCCCTGCTCCCGATCGTCACCGGGATCGCCAAGCACTTCGCGGGTTACCTCGAGGGACCGTTCAAAGCTTTCGTAGGACGTCCGGAGATCACCGGGTTCATCAGGCAGTCCGGCCTTGTCGGGGCGAACGCCGACACCTCAGGCCTCATCGAGTTGCTAAACGAGCTCACGCGATCGGATCTGAAACGCTTGCTGGCTTCGTTCGAAGCCGTCGTTGGGGATGCGGATCCCGACCTCCTGACCGGCATACAGGCGCCGACTTTGCTCGTAGCCGGCGAGAAGGACCAGTTCGCGCCTTTGCGGATCCAGCACGAGATGGCTGCAGATATCCCCAACGTCGAATTGAAGGTCTACGAGCGAGCCACGCACTACTTGCCTCTGGAGTACCCGGCGAAACTGTCCGATGACATGCGTCGCTTCTTTAAGGACTGGAGTTAGCTAGACCTTTAGCGATATCGCGTCTCTCAGAACCTCGAATGTGGCAGGGGTGTAGCCGAGCACTTCACCGTCGGCTTCGATCCTTAAGGGCCGGTTCGCCTCGACCGACACCTTGACGCGTTTCGCTTCCACGATGTCCGGATGGGGCACGTGCTCGCCTTTGAAAACCTTGGGCATCATCGCGATCGCCTCTCGTTTGCGAGCATGCTCGATCTGGATGTCGAGCAAGCCATCCGTCGGGGCGGCCTTGGGGGCGATCTTCATGCCGCCGCCGAAGAACTGCCCGTTCGCGACCACGAGGTTGTTCATGTATCCCTCATAGGTGCGATCGACGAGATCAACCTTCACCTGAGCCGCCTGGTGTTTGCGCATCGTGAGCCAGAACGCGACCAGGTACACGGTCGGTCCCAGCCAGCGGGGCAGCCGGGCCGCCCTGGCTACACACTCGGCCCCCAGTCCCGCCTCGGCGATGTTTGGGAAATACCGAACCACAGTCGAGCCATCGGCTTCGGTGTATGTGATCTTGCCGATATCGATGGGGAAGGAGTTGCCACCTTCCAGGTGCGAAACGGCTGCGCGCGCTCCGGTCGGAAGGCCGTACGTCTTGATGAAGTCCGACCCCGTTCCGGCAGCGACGACTCCTAGCACGGCATCCGACCTGATCGCGGCGTCGTCCTCGATCATCCCGTTGACGACCTCGTGGATCGTCCCATCGCCCCCGACCGCGACGAGGAATCTGGTTCCACCTTCGACGGCTTTACGGGCCAGTTCGATCGCGTGACCCGCGTATTCCGTGTGTGCGATCTCGTACTCGAGCTCGCGCTCTCTCAATGACTGCTCGACCAGCGGAAGTGTTTTCGCCACGCCCCCGCGTCCCGAACGCGAGTTGCAGACGAGAAGCATCGGTCCGAATGGCGAATTCACAATCCCAGAGCCCCCGGATTCATGATCCCGTTGGGATCGATGGCTTTCTTCACATCGCGCAACACATCCCACCATCCACCCAACTCACGTGACAACCATGCCGCTTTACGCCGGCCGATCCCATGATGATGGCTGATCGATCCGCCGGCGCCGAGACACGTCTGCATCCCGACCTCCCACCACTTGTCTAGTTTCGCTTTGGCCTCTTCGTCGCTCTGGCAGGCCGAAGCTAACGTGAAGTAGAGGCATGAACCGTCCGGGTAGATATGAGAAAGATGACAGCCGACAAGATCGGCCTCCTTCCCGAGAGCCTCTTTCATCCCGTGATACAGGTCGCGCAGCGAAGACCACGATCCCGACACCTCCATCGTGTCGACCAGAGCGTGGGGGCCGAGCACACCCTGGCCTTCCATGAGCGTGCGGAACTCGTCGACGGCATCGTTTCGATGCTCCCACCAGTGATCGACCAACGAGTCGTTGCCGGGCTTACCTCCCGTTAGCTGCACTGAAGCCCGGGCCCGCTGGTCGGCCTCATTGCCCTCGAATGACAGCAACATGAATGGCTCGAGTGGCTCCCCCTCGTGATGTCTGAGGAAGATGGTGGCGTCCTCCCGGTCGTAGAAGCGCACCAGCGTCGGGTCCAGGTCGGACTGAGCGAGCTTCCGGCACGCTTCCACTCCGTCGCGGACGTGTTCGAACCTGACGCATCTGTCGATCCGAGTGGCGGGCAGAGGCGAGACCCTCAAGGTGACCTCTGTCACGATCCCGAGGGTTCCCTCCGAGCCGAACATGAGGGAGGCGACATCGGGCCCGGCGGATCGGCGAGGAACCGCTTTCGACCGCACGACCCGCCCCCCCGGTAGTACGGCTTCGAGCCCCGCAACGACGTCCTCTATCCCGCCGTAACGAGCCGACAACTGCCCACTGGCGCGGGTCGCCACCCACCCTCCGACCGTCGAGATGGCAACCGATTGCGGCTCGTGGCCCAGCATGTACCCCCATGAAGCCAGTGCCTTGCTCAGATCCGGCCCCATCACTCCGGCCTGACAGCGCACGAGACGCGACCTCTCATCGAACTCGAGGATCTCTTCCATCGCGCGGAGCTCGATCACGACCCGGTCTTCAGCCTCTATCGCCTCGCACACCCCGGAGCCACCCCCATAGGGGACCACCGCCGTCTTATTGCGATCGGCCCACTCGAGGATCTGCGCCACATGCGCGGTCGATGATGGACGCAGCACACACAAGGGCAAGCCGTAGACCCCCGAGCGTTTGGCGATCAGGGCCCCGGTTGATCGATCGAGCGCGTGCCGGTGAAGGTCCGCAGGATGAACGCTCACCCTGTGAGAGCCGATGAGATCGGCGAGGTCCTGGAAGGTGACGGTCACACTCGCTCGACGATGGTTGCGATCCCCTGGCCCACCCCGATACACATCGTGGCCACACCGTAACGAGCATCCCGTCGTTTCATCTCGTGCACGAGGGTCGTGAGGATCCGGGCACCCGAGCAACCCAGTGGGTGGCCCAGAGCGATCGCGCCCCCGTTTACGTTCACTTTCGCTTGATCCAGGCCCAATTCCTTGACGCACGCAAGTGACTGGGCAGCAAAGGCTTCGTTGAGCTCGAACAGGTCGATGTCTTCGATGGATAGACCGGCTCGCTTCAATGCCTTGCGCGTGGCATAGACGGGCCCGACACCCATCGTTTTCGGTGCGACACCCGCCACGGCAGACGTAACGATCCGCGCCAAAGGTGTCCAGGCATTCTCGCGAACGGCAGCCTCCGAAGCCAGCAGCGTGACTGCTGCTCCGTCGTTCAACCCGGAGGAGTTCCCGGCCGTGACCGTGCCGTCCTCCGTGAACGCAGGCTTCAGTCGCGCCAGCTTCTCGATCGTTGTATCGGGGCGGGGCGGCTCATCGTGCGTGATGCGAAGCGGGTCTCCCTTTCGTTGAGGGACCTCGACGGGGATCAGCTCATCGTCGAATCGTCCCGCCCCGGTGGCTGCGACCGCTCTCTGGTGACTCTGCAGCGCGAACGCATCCTGCTCCTCGCGTGTCACCTGGTAGTCGCGGCCGACGAACTCGGCCGTCTCCCCCATCGCATGGCTCCCGTAGCGCTCCGCGAGTTTTGGGTTCGTGAATCGCCAACCGATCGAGGTGTCGAAGATCTCCACGTTCCTGTCGAACGCCTTAGCCGCCTTGGACATCACGAATGGGGCACGGGTCATCGACTCGGAGCCACCCGCCAGGATGATCTCGGCCTCTTCCGTCCTGATCTCTCGATAGCCGCAGTTCACGGCCTCGAGCCCGGATCCACACAAGCGATTGACTGTGGCACCCGGTACCTCGACGGGAAGTCCCGCCAGCAGCGCCGCCATGCGCGCGACGTTCCGATTGTCCTCGCCGGCTTGATTGGCGGCACCCCACAACACATCGTCGATCATGTCGGTGGGAACCCGGTTGCGTTCGACAAGCGCCCGGATGACATGGGCGGCAAGGTCGTCTGGACGGACCGATGCGAACGCTCCCCCGAACCGCCCCATCGGTGTCCTCAGAGCATCGACCACGAAAACATCACGCATCAGAGAATCCTCTCAGAGTGCAACCGAAGAATAGGCAACCACACCCCTGCTTAGATTGGTTATGGCTTCCGAGACGCACTCGGCGAGCTCGTCTGAGGGGGCGACCTCTTCTATCTGTCTAAGAAGGTCGATCAGCTGTTTCACCGAGCGGACGAAGTCGCCCGGGGCATCGTCCTCCTCCAACACGATCTCCAGAGGCTTGCCGGAGGCCCACATGTGCGCCCGTTCGGCGAATCCGGGGTCCGGCTCCCTAGTGAGCTCGAGCGAGCGGGATTCCTCTTCCCGCCGGATCTGCCGCCACAGCTTCATCAATGACTTCCAGACCGTGTCCGATGCCCTGGTCGGCATCTCGGCAACGATGCCCAGGTCGGGGCCGCGCGCCTCGTAGACGAGCGAGGAGCAGACCGCTGCCAGTTCGGCGGCATCCAGGCCGCTGAAGAGATCGCGCTCGACGGCCTCGACGACTAGAAGATCCGACTCGTTGTACACACGCGTCAGCCGTTCTCCGCGTCCCGTCAGCATCCATCCATCCACGTAATCGAGTGCCTGCAGCACTTCCACGACCTGATCGAACCGGCGAGCTAACGTCCCCGTGCGACGGTTGATCCTCCGTTCGTTGCCTGCTATCTCTTTCCTCAAACGTTCTGCCCGTTCGGCGAAATGGACATGCCGTTTCAGCTCGGGGCAGCTGTGACAAGGATGCTCCGTTAGTTGTTCCTCGAGCTTCTCGATCCCCCTGACCGGGCGGTCGGTAACGTTCTCCTTGAAGCGTTTCGGCACGACGGTCTTCAGCCGGGCGGCGACATCCCGCCGCGCCCCGGCATCGCGCATCTGGAAGCCTTTCGGCAGCCGCAAGGTGGCGATCGCGCTAGGAGGCTCGTGGAAATCAGTTGGTGCGAATCGCTGCAGCGAGCGCGACTCCGACAGGGCGAGGACCTTGGGCCGGCGCTCGGACTTGCTTTGAGAGATGTCGATCACCGCGTAGCGGCCCTTCTTCTTACCGGTGGGGACGTCGATCACGTCTCCACGCCGCAGGCGCGAGATCGCGTCGAGAACCTTTCTGTCGCGTGGCTCTCCCGGAGCCTTCCTTTCCGCGTTTCGTTTCTTCTTTACCAGTGCCCAGTACTCATCGAAGTCACCCCTGTCGCACTTCATCCGTTCCTTGTACACAGAGAGGTACGCGCTATTGCTTTCGACGGCTCGCTCGAGCTTGACGACGTCGCGATCGGCTTGGAACTGGGCGAACGAGGAGTTCACGAGATGCTCCGCCTCACTGCGCGTGTAGTTGCGGATCATGTTCACTGCCATGTTGTACGAGGGCCGGAACGACGAAACGAGCGGATACGTCCTTGTGGAGGCCAGCCGGGTGATCGCGTCGAACTGGATGAATCGCTGCAGCAGGACACAGGAGTGTCCTACCTCATCGATGCCCCGGCGCCCGGCTCGGCCCGAGAGCTGCGTGTACTGACCGGGCGTCATCATCTCGTGCTTCTCGCCGGTGAACTTCATGAGGCTTTCGATCGCCACGGTGCGAGCGGGCATGTTGATCCCCAGGGCCAGAGTCTCGGTGGCGAACACGACCTTCACCAGGGAACGACCGAACAACTCCTCGACCGTTTCCTTGAACGGCGGGATCATCCCGGCGTGGTGGGCGGCTACACCCCGTGCCAGGCCTTCTATCCAGTTCGCGTAGCCGAGCACGTCGAGCTCGTTGGGCGACAGATCGGCAACCCGTGACTCGGCGTATTGAAGGATCTCGGCCCGCTCCTTCTGATCGGTGAGTCGAACGTTGTCGCGCATGCATTGCCGAACAGCTTCATCGCAACCGCGTCGGGAAAAGATGAAGTAGATGGCCGGGAGCATGTCCTCCCAGTTGAGCCTGTCGACGACATCCGTTCGGAAAGGGATCCTTCGCTTGGCACGGGGACGTTTCCCTCCACGTTGTGGCCTCTCGGCCCCCCTACTCCGTGCCGTGTCGAACTGTCGTCCGCGCGGGTTCGGTACCACCTCGTCCCCCCCGCCGTACCGAACGAACATAGGAAGCAGTTCGTCGCCTGCGAAGTACCAGTGACGGATCTCGACGGGCCGCTTCTCTTCGATGATGACCTCCGTGCGTCCCCTCAAGGTCTGCAGCCACTCACCGAACTCCTCGGCGTTCGAGACGGTCGCCGACAGCGAAACGATCTGAACGTCGACGGGTAGATGGATCAGGATCTCTTCCCACACGGCGCCGCGGTAAGGGTCCTGGAGATAGTGGACCTCGTCGAGGACTACGTAGTGAAGGCCGCGTAACGTCGGCGAATCCTCGTAGATCATGTTGCGCAAGACTTCGGTGGTCATCACCACGCAGGACGCGGTGGAGTTAACGGAGTTGTCGCCGGTCAGCAACCCCACGTCGTCCGGGCCGTAGATCCCGAGGAAGTCGCCATACTTCTGATTCGAGAGCGCCTTGATAGGGGTCGTATAGAACGTTTTGCCTCCGCGTTGCAGCGCCAACCAGGCAGCGAACTCGCCTACGACCGTCTTTCCCGCGCCGGTGGGGGCCGCGACGAGCACCGAAGATCCGTCCTGTAGGGCGGTGCACGCTTCGATCTGGAAGGGGTCGAACGGGAATCCGTAGGCGGCTCGGAACCGATCGAGGAGATCGGGTGAGTTGCCCGACCTCTCAGCCACCTAGAGGGACTGTGGTTCCACCCGGCTGATCGCTGGCGGTGGTGGGGTTCCGGATGGGAACCGGGTCGAGTCCCACGTCGGACCTTTCACTGTTCAATATCTCGACCCCCGACGCCCACGACCCATCCGCCGCGGTTACCTGCGCACCGGCGCGCTCCAGCAGCTCGTCCTGGAGGTTCTCCGGCGCGTCCGGGATGAGCTTGTAGGTCTCGGCCGCTGCGACGTATTGCAGAACCGCTTGGAACAGCATGCGGTTGGCAAGATCCACTTCTGGCGGAGCCTCGCTGATGGTTCCCGTCATCTCGGTCTGGGCATCCGTGAATGTCTTCGTCCAGATCCCCACATCCTTCGCCAGGTCCTTGTTGTCGGGTTGAGCGGTGATCATCCTCGCCGCCGACGGTGAGATCTGCTGCAGGAGAGCCTGGACGTCGCCGGTGGCACTCTCGAGCGACTCCTGTCGGCGTTCCAGAGCCTTCTGATCGTCGCGTGACGTCTTGAACCAGACGAGACCGGCGATCAAGAGGACGCCGATGGCGATCCCGGCGGCGGCGCGGCCCCCGGCGGTCTGATACCAGGGGGGCTTGCGGCCTGCGCCCGACACCGGCCTCGGAGCAGACGCGGGGCGTCGGGAGGGTTGGCGGGATCGTTTCTTCTTCTTGCCCTTGATAGCCACGGCCGGAGTTTATCGACCTTGAAGGGCGTCCAGAGCTATGGCAAGCGCAATCGCAAGGCGGCGATCGATAGCTCTGCCGGCGTCTCCGGAGAGGTCCAACACGTACTGATCGCGCAGGCTGATCACTCGCCGGAACGTGCCTATCTCTCCCCCGTTGCTGGTGAAAGAGAACCCATAGGGAAGCGGGATCAGGTCCGTGTACGGGAAGACTTCCTTCACCCGTCGCAGGATGGCGATGGCAGCGCTCGCCTCCTGGGCCAACATCAGCTCGGTGCCGTTCGGATCCTTCACACACCAGGTCGATCGCACCAGCGACTTCTTGAATCGCTTCTCGAGGACCCCGATCGGTGTGCCCTCCGCGGCCGTCACGTCGTAACTGCCGCCGATCTCCATCACCTTACGAGCTTTGATCTGGAAGAGAAGCTGAGTGCTGTTCTCGTCTGCGAACACACTGATCTGCTCTTTGAACGCGAGCCTCTTCTGACGCACGAAAGCTACGAGGGGGCCGAGGTTCTTGGGATCGTCCCCCGCGGTTACGCGATAGACGTTGATCATGGGCTTGATCAACTGACGAACGACGAATCGATCGTGCTGCTGGAGCTCGGTCACACTCATGTCTTCTCCTGGGCCCGCCTTCGCATGACGATCTTCAAGATGAAGATCGTCAACTCGTACAACAGATAGATAGGCACGGCCAAGACGAGCATCGTGTAGGGGTCCTGGCTCGGCGTAACGATCGCCGAAAGAGCAACGATCCCTACGAACGCTGCCTTGCGCTGACGCCTTAGCTGTTCTACAGATACCACTTCGGCCAGCCCGAGGAAGAACAGAACCAAGGGAAGCTCGAAGAGAAGGCCGAATCCGAGGAACATCAGCCCCACGAAGCTCAGGTATTCCTCCGCCCCGAGGAGAGGCACGAGCTCCGGCCCCGCTATCGCGATAAGGATCCTGATCCCCGTCGGCATCGTGAGGTAGGCCAGGAACGACCCGACCAGGAACAGGAACACCGACGAGATCACGAACGGAACGGCGTAGCGCCGCTCCTTGGAGGTCAGACCGGGCACGATGAAAGCGAACAGCTGGTAGAGCCAGACCGGCATCGAAACGATCAATCCGACCAGTGCGGTCATCTTCAACCGGAACATGAAGCCGCCGAAAACCTTGTTGAAAACGAGGCGACATCCTTGGGGGCCGAGCAACTCTGGGTCGAGGTCGCATAAGGGAGCCTGCACGAATCTCAGGATGGGCTCGTAGAAGAAGAAGGCGATAGTCGACAGAAGGATGAACGCCAGGCCCGAGAAGACCAGCCTGCGGCGCAGCTCGACGAGATGCTCCACGACCGTCATCGAGGTCGTCCTGTTCCCCTGCTTGCGCCTCATGAAGTTAAGGCGGCGCCGGCGGAGGTTACTCGGGTCCGCCATCAACCACCGTTTCGGTAGGGGTCTCGGGGGTGGCCGGCGTCGGGGGCGCAGCGGGCTTCGGCGGGTCGGGGTCGGGCGGGTCGTTGAGGCCCGAGGAGAAGTCGCTCTTCACTTCGGAGGCCATCCGGCGCAGCTCGCCGAGCGTCTTGCCGACGGTGCGAAGCATCCCGGGCAGCTTCTCGGGGCCGAACACGATCAGGGCCAGCATCGCGACGACGATGATCTCGAGTGGGCCGATCTGAGGCATGGAGGCAGTCTAGGTGGGTGCGACTGCCCTCAGCTCATTAAGAAACGAGTTGGTCGAACCAGTCGTCTCGCTCGAGGAGCTCGTGGAAGGCCAGCACGTCGTCGTAGTTGATCGGCGGCCCGCCTTTGGGCTCCAGCGCCTCGGCCGGCACGTGAACCAGCTGGGGCAGAACCCCACCCGACAGAAGCAGTCTGACGATCCTCTCGTCGGCCGGCTTCTCGACGAACTCGGTGCAGCTCGGACACGTGAACGCATAGGTGTTCGAGGCTGCGGCGGACCCGATCCTCAGAAGGATCTCGTCGGCGGTTAGATCGACCTCTCCACACTCCTGGCACGTTGCCTTGATCGTCGTCATCTCTGAGCCTCTCCCGTTTTTCCCGGCCGATGGCCGAGGCCATCACCTTTTCCTTCGGCTACTCCTATTGCTGCTACGTAGTTATCGGCCCGGTAGAGGTGGGGTTTAGGAGAACCGTCTACGCAATTCTTCGGGGATTTGTTAACCCCCGGCCCCCAGGCGCCGATGGAAAAACATGGCGTTATTTGCTCGCGTTCGTAAGGAGCTCCCCCAGGACCCCGAGAGGTGGAAGGCCGGGCTCGAGGCCGCCCTGACGGTCAGCGAGATCGCCTCGTCCTCCTCCGCCCTGCCCGACGCCGTGCAGAGGATGGTCACCGCTGCGATCGAGCTCCTGAGCGCCCAACACGGATCGATCATGCTCCTCGAAGACGACGGTCTCACGTTGGTCCTCGCAGCCTCATTCGGGTTGCCGTCCGAGGTGCCGGTGGGGCATTCGATCAAGGTCGGCGAGAGCGTCGCCGGTCGCGTCCTGGCTACCGGACGCCCTCTCCTTCTGGGCCAGGTCGAGTCGGATTCGTTCATCAACTTCGTCCCCAAGCACCGGCCGATCTCATCCAGCATCGTGGTTCCCCTGAGGGTTCAGGGGCGATCGATCGGAGTGCTCAGCCTGGCGATGTCCGCAGGTTCCCCCGACTTCACCGAGGAAGACCTTCGACTGGCCCAGATGTTCGCGGATCAGGCGGCCGGCCTCATCTATCGAACGAGACTTCACGAGCAAGCCGAGCACCGTTCCTCGGACCTGATGGCATTGGTCGAATCGAGCCGGGGCCTGGTCGGCACGCTCGACCTCGACGCCCTGCTGCAACACGCATTGGATGGCGCTTCGCGCTTGGCAGGGTCGAACGACGGCTTCGCCTGTCTGTTCGACGCTGAATCGGGCGGCATCGCCTGCGGTGTGTTCAGAGGGGTCGATAAGAAGGCCATCCGTGACGCCCTCGAGGTCGCCGAGATAAAAGACGTGGTCGAGAGCGGCGACATCGCGTTCCTCGAATGGGATTCAACGTCGTACGTTGCCCTCGGGCTCCGGACGTCACAGGGAACCGGCGGGGTCCTCGTAGCCCGGGCCGACCTCGAGGTCGCCGGCGATCGCAAGCACCTCCTCCGCGCTTTCGGGCAACAGTGCAACACGGCCCTGGGAGCCGCAGAGCTTCACGCCGAGGTTCGCAAGAAGGAATCGGAGATGTCGGCGATCATCCACGGCGTTCCGAACCCGATCGTGCTGATCGACGCACGGGACCGCGTAATAGCGATCAACGCCGCGGCCGAGCACCTTTTCGGGATCTCCGCCACGTTCACTGCCGGAAATCCCGTCCAAGGCGCCCTTGGTCACGAGCGGGTCGAGAGTCTGCTGACCAGCGGGGGCGCGTTGCAGGCCGAGGTGGATGCAGGTTCCCCACCCCGCACCTACAAGGCCCGCATATCGAGCGTCCATCTACCGGGGGTCCCGATGGGACGCATCCTCATGCTCGACGACGTGTCGGCCGAGCGCGAGATGGCCCAGAAGCAGCGCGACTTCGTCGCCATGATTGGCCACGAGCTACGCACTCCACTCACGATCATCAAAGGGTTCGCTCGAACCTTCCTGCGGAAAGGGGCCAAGGCTTCCGCCGATGACGTGCAGGAGGCACTACGGACGATCGACGCCCGCGCTGGACTTCTCGAAAGGCTGATCGAGGACCTTCTCTACGTCTCGCAGATCGAGACCCGGGAAGCGAGCCTGCGTATCGAGCAGGTCGAGATCCCCACACTCATCCAGGACGTCACCGAGGACCTGATCGGCCTTCAACAGGAGCGCGAGGCGATCCTCGAGATCCCCCGACCGTTGATGTGGCCATGCGACGAGACGAAGATGGCCCTCGTGCTGCGTCACCTGATCGAGAACGCACTCAAGTACTCGTCCGGCCCCGACCCCGTGATCGTTCGGGCGTCGGAGGACGGTGAGGAGTTGCGGATCGACATCGTGGACAGGGGCGTCGGCATCGTGTCGAGCGACATACCCGGAATCTTCGAGCGGTTCCGTCAGATAGACGCCTCCTCCACTCGCGAGCATGGCGGTACCGGAGTCGGCCTCTATCTGTGTGCACAGCTGGTCCGCATGCACGCCGGCCGCATCTGGGTCGAGTCGACCTGGGGCAAGGGGTCGACGTTCTCGTTCACCATCCCCAAACGTCCTGCCGCCGGAGAGGTAGTTCACATCCGCGGACAGGCGGTGGCCCACAACGAAGATCCGTTCTCGACCGGCTCAGCCGTGTCGTCGAGCTAGCTCGTCCCCCAGCACTCGAACCCGTTCCACGATCTCCGGCGGTCGCACGTTCCTGACCTCGCCACCGAGCTGCAGTACGAGCGTGGCCGCCCAGTGTGAAGAGCCCGCGACCATCTCGATCTCGGTCCACCCGCTGTCGAGCTCCGTTGCTCTGGTGACCGGGTAGTAGTCGCCGAACCAGCGAGCCGCGTTCGCCGAAATCTCGAAAGAGATGGTGGGCTCGCCCTCCGTTGGATGCCATGCCCCGCGATAAGCCTCGGGATCGAATGACTCTGGGATCTCGGCAGGCTCGTCCAGCACGCCCGCTGACTTCATGCGGTCGAGCCTGAACATGCGCTCCTCACCACTGAGGTGATCGAAGCCGACCAGGTACCAACGCCCCAGGGCGGCGATCAGGCCCCACGGTTCGACGGTGCGTTCGCTAAGACCCCCGCGCGATGCCGAGAAGTATTCGAGGGCGATCTGCTTGCGATCGGTGATCGCGCTCCGAACCGACAACATGATCTCTTCGATAGCGGGCTCGAGCGCGACGGAGATCGTCGATGCGTCCCCGTCCGTGGCGGAGCCCAAGGCGCGGCGAAGTTTCCCAAGTGCACTCTTGAGCGCGTCCGCTTCCTCCATGCCGGGGAGCTCGGCCAAGGTGGCTGCACCGGCATAAAGAGCGAGGGCCTCGGCGGGCGAGAGGCGCAGGGGGGCCGCGAAGTAGTCGGCCATGCGCACGTAAACACGATCCTCATCGAGGTCGACATCGATGAGGTCGCCGGGCCCGTATCCGGGAAGTCCGCACATGAACACGAGTTGCAGATCGTCGAGGAGATCTCGCTTGTCGACATCGAACTTCCGAGCCAACTCTGCGACCGTCACGCCGGGATGCTGGATCGCATACGGAAGAAGCAGCAGGATCCGTCCCAGTCGCCGGCCGAGTCTCCCCTGTGTTGAGTCAGACTGTGTTTTGTCAGACACCCAGTGCCTCCCGGCCGGCCTCGAGATGGGCACGTAGGCGGGAGCGCGCCTCGGGAGGTGCGACGATCTCGACCTTCCCGGAGAATCCGATCACCCATGAGATCAGCGCATCAGGGTTCGACACGGGCAGTTCGACATCCAGGCTTCCATCTGGCCCCTCGACGGACGCGTGCTTGAGGTTCTGTTCCGCCCACCAGCGCAGCTCCGGAGAGAAACGCACGGTGGCCGCAGAAGCCTCGCCGCCGATCTCCCATCCCTCGAGGGTCACATGGGATGCGGGGTCGAAGTCATCGGGGACCGGATACGTCCCATCCAGCGACTCCAACCGTCCGCCGATGCGAGACACCTTGAACGCGCGCACCGCATCCTTGTCCCGGTCCCGGCCCACGACGTACCAGTTGCCTCGCCTGTGGACCAGTCCATAAGGCTCCACACTGCGCATGGCGGTCGGTCCGTCGGCGCGTGAATAGTCGAACTTCACCGGCTTGCGTTCGGTCACGGAGGCGTAAAGGGGGCCGAGCAGGGGCTGCTCCGCCGCAAGGTCGGTCCCCCACACGACACGAGGGGAATCCCAGTTCTCGCCGGGGAGATCCAAGGAGAGCTTCATCAAACCGCTGGTCGCCTGGGCGCCTGCCCCCAGCACCGCGCCGGCGGCTATCCGGAGAGCCGCGAGCTCCTGCGGCTCGAGGTCCAGCTCCGGGAGGTAGTACTTCTCCTTGGGGATGATGTAGCCCTCGGGCTCGTCACCGTAGGGGCCCATCTCGCGCAGCTCGAGTGGTATCCCTATCGCCCGGAGGGATTCCTTATCCCGCTCGAAAGCCCGCCTGAACGCATCTTGGGACTCCTGGTCGTATCCGGCGATGCGCTCGCGGATCTGGCTGCTGGTGAGGGGCTGTGCGGTCTCCAACAGCGCCGCGATGAGATTGATCAAGCGCTCGATCCTCCGCATCGCACGAGGGTAGGTCATCGGTCCCAGCCAACGTGCACCGGACCGGCAACGCTGTGATCCCCGTCACCCTTGGGGGGGCCGCGCCGTCCCTGCAGCAACCGCTCCTGCGGCCGCGGCGGCGAGGAATGGTTCGGTCGACTCGTCTAGGGAGCGTCCCATCGAATCCACCTCGATCCCCGTACGTCGCAAGAGATCGAGCCCCGATGAACCATCTGCCGTCACGACTTCATGCAGTCCCGCGTTGACCACGCCGCCCAATTGCTCCACCAACAGGTCCCGCCGGTCCTCGTCGGGCAGATCCGGGATCACGATGGTCGCCGGGCGGGCGGCGAGCCTCAGAGCCGTCAATGAGTGGTGGCTGATCCCCTGGTGTCGCTCCCGCGCATCGGAGAAGGAGACCCTGAGGCAGGCAACCCCGCGGCCCCCAAGGGCACCGGTCGCATCCAGCACTTGGCTCTGCTCGATGCCGGAGAAGCCCAGGCGAGTGCCGGTGCCCACTCCCCCCGGGCCCATCGCCGCGATCACACACGTGGGCCTCGCTACGGTTGCGAGTGCCGCCAACCCGCTGAACAGGTTGACCGCTTCGATATCGCCGCCGAACGCGTGTCCGTAGGTACAGGTGACATCGACGAGACCTGCCTCCTTCAATCGCGCGATCGTCCTACTCCACGCGATCGGTAGCGAGCCTCCGTCGCTCATCAGATAGGCGACGCGCGCGCCGGGTTCTGCCGCCTTGATACCCGCTGCGACCCCGGCAACCTGCGAGTGCAGACCGCAGGCCACCACCGGGAGCCCGTCGATCGAATCGACGTCCCGCAACAGATGATGGTGCTCGCTCTCTTGTGCCTCGGCGGCCAGAACCTCCGTCTGCCAGGGCGTGTACCGGAGTTTCACGATGTGCCCCTCACCGGGCTCCACGTCTCCCCCGTCGAGGTTCCACAGAACGAACCCGTCGCCGCCAGTCCCGAGCTCGAGCTCCAGGCCCGTGGTGTTGACGACGACGCGGTCCCCCACGTGCAACTCTCCGACCATCGACGGGAAAGCGACGCAACCGATCTCTTGTGTGCCGAGTGCAACGCGCAGCCTGAGAGCGCGGGCGTCACCTGTGAGCAACTCGACGACCTTGCCCTCGCGGAACGCCGCCATCAGATCACTACAGTGAAGCGATCAGCTTGGCGACGCGCTCGTCCACCGACCTGAACGGGTCCTTGCACAACACCGTGCGCTGAGCCTGGTCGTTCAACTTCAGATGCACCCAATCGACGGTGAAGTCGCGGCGTTTGCGTTTGGCTGCCCGGATGAACTCGCCGCGTAGTTTCGCCCGAGTGCTCTGCGGCGGTTCTTGAGTGGCTCGCTCGATATCCAACTCATCACACATCCGTTCGGCCATCCCCCGGGCCTCCATCCGGTAATAGATGCCGCGCTTGCGATTGACATCGTGGTAGGCGAGATCCATGTGCGCGATCCGTGGGTGCGCCAGGGAGATGTTGTGGCGCGAGCGGTAGCTCTCGATGATCTTGCGCTTGGCGATCCAGTCGACCTGACGTTCTAGTCTGTCCTGGTCGGATTCCAAGCAGGTGAGCGCGTGCTCCCACATCCCTGCGATGTCCTTCAACACCAGGTCGTCACGCTGGTCGACCCAGCGAAGCGCCTTCTCGAGGTACTCCTTCTGCATATCCAGGGCCGAGGCCTCTCGCCCATTGGCCAATCGAACCTTCCGCTTGCACGTCGTGTCGTGCGAGATCTCGCGGATCGCCCTGATCGGGTTCTCTAATGTCATGTCACGGACCTGAACCCCTTCCTCGAGCATCCGCAGGAGAAGAGCGGTGCTACCTACCTTCAGGTACGACGCCCACTCGTTCATGTTGGAGTCCCCGACGATCACGTGGAGGCGCCGGTACTTCTCGGCATCCGCATGCGGTTCGTCACGGGTGTTGATGATGGGGCGCGACCGCGTCGTCGCCGACGAGACGCCTTCCCAGATGTGCTCCGCTCGTTGACTGATACAGAAGAGGGCCCCGCGGGCGGTTTGAAGAACCTTCCCGGCCCCCGAGAAGATCTGTCGCGTGACGAAGAACGGGATCATGACTTCCGCCAAGCGGCCGAACTCACCGTAACGCGATACGAGATAGTTCTCGTGACTTCCGTACGAGTTACCGGCGGAGTCGGTGTTGTTCTTGAAGAGATAGATGTCGCCGGAGATGCCTTCTTCGCGGAGACGTGCCTCGGCTGCCTTCAGCAGGCCCTCGAGGATCCGTTCCCCCGCCTTGTCGTGAACCACCAGGTCGTAGACCGTGTCGCATTCGGGGGTCGCGTATTCGGGGTGCGATCCAACATCGAGGTAGAGACGTGCACCGTTCTCGAGGAACACGTTCGAGGATCGGCCCCACGAGACGACTCGGCGGAACAGGTAACGAGCCACCTCGTCGGGACTGAGCCGGCGCTGGCCCCTGAACGTGCAGGTGACGCCGTATTCGTTCTCGGTGCCGAAGATCCGTCTCTCCACCCGTCAAGGATAGAACCGGGGAGACGCTTCAGAGGAGCTTTTTGACCTCGTCATCCGTTAGACGACGGAACTTGCGGCGCGGTCGCGTTCTATCCAGAACGGCGATCTCGAGCTGTTCGACCGAGGGGGAAGAAGCCTCCCCGACCGAGCCCAGAGCGCTCCCGCCCACCATCAGGGCGTTCTTCAGATCCGGCGTCGAATCCGGATACTGCTCCTTCAGGTAGGCGCCGAGGGCCTCCGCCTGACCGCCCATCGCGACCCATTCCTGCCTATCCGTCACGGAACCGTCGTAGAGGATGTGGAACAGCTCGTTCTCGTCCGTCGTATTGCCCACGGAAGCGACGAGGATCTCGCACTCGTACGGCTTCAGCTCGGCCGTGAAGATGTTCCCCAAGGTCTGCGAATAGGCGTTCGCCAGTGCCTTCGCCGTTACATCCTCACGCGAATACGAATATCCCTTGAGGTCGCTCAACCGGATGCCGCCGATGCGCAACTGCTCGAACTCGTTGAACTTCCCAACGCCGGCGAAAGCGATGCGGTCGTAGATCTCGGAGATCTTGTGCAACGTCGCGGAAGGATTCTCCGCTATGAACAGGATCCCATCGGTGTACTCGAGCACGATCACGGACTTGCCGCGAGCGATGCCTTTGCGCGCGTAGTCGGCCTTGTCGCGCATCAGCTGCTCGGGCGAGACGTAGTAAGGAACCGGCACTATTCCTCCTCGCGCGGCCGCCGGACATCAACGGGATGCGTGGCCGATGTAGTCATCTCGTCAGACCTCGCTGCCATGAGCCTTTCGAACGACAGCCTGATGGTCTCCTCGGGCAGCTCGACCATGCCTTCGGACGATATGGCCGCCACCGTCGGATAGATACCCCGCATGAGGTCGGGTCCCCCGGTGCCCACGTCCTCGTCTGCCGCGTCGAAGAGTGCTTCGATAGCGATAGTCACCGCTTCCTCACGGCCGAGGCCGTGCCGGAAACGCTTCTTCAGACTCGAGCGGGCGTCTTTCCCACCCGAGCCCGTCGCGTGATAGTCGTCTTCCTCGTAACGACCGCCGGTGACGTCGTATTTGAAGATCCGACCCTCCGCCCGGCTCTCGTCGTAACCGGCGAACAACGGGATGACGACCAGGCCCTGCATCGCTGCGGGCAGGTTGGCACGGATCATCTGGCTGAGTTTGTTGGCTTTGCCCTCGAGGGTCAGTCTCTCCCCCTCGACCTTCTCGTAGTGCTCGAGCTCTGTTTGGAACAGACGGACCATCTCGACGGCCGGTCCAGCGGCCCCCGCGATCGCCACTGCGGACATGTCATCCGCGGCGAACACCTTCTCGATCGAACGATGCGCTATCTGGAAACCTTCCGTCGCTCTTCGATCGCCGGCCACGATGACTCCGTCCGCGTATCGCAGAGCAAGGACGGTCGTGCCTTCGGGCACTTCCAACCTAGTGGTGACGAGGGGATCTCGAGGTTGAGCGTGGGCTTTGAGGAGCTCTGAGAACGACGATCCCGGTCCGTGCACGGGAAGGCGCAAGAAATCCTTGGCAGGGTTGCTATCGGTCTGATCCACGTGACGAAGATAGTCGATGGTGGTTGGGTCGCGCACCGGCTCGTCGCTGCCTTTATCAGACAAGGAATTCCCTTCTCCTATGCTGGAGACCATATGAAGAAAGACAACTTCTATGTAGCGCTCCTATGCGGCATCGTGGCATTTACCGCTGGAATAGTTGCCGTGATGTTCGTCATTTCCATCCATGGTGGCAACGTTTCTGCCTTGGTTCGGATGGATCCCTTGGAACCGATGGCAGCGGTGGCACGCGGTTTCGACGAGGACTTCGTCTTACTTCCAGAAGGGCATTATGACGGCGTCTATGCGTACACGATCGCCATCGATCCAATTGCGAGCGGAACACATCATGACCTGATCGATTACCCCGCTTATCGGTATGGGCGGGCAGGCTATGCGTGGGTGTCTGGGTTCTTCACTTTTGGCCGAGCGTCGGCCCTTCCGCTTACCCTCGTTGGTCTCAATCTGATCAGTTTGGCGATAGCCGGATATGCCGTTAGCCGACTCGCCGTGTTGTTCGACTGGCCCGCCCTGTCCGGGATGGCGATCGCGTTGAATCCAGGAATACTTATCGGGACCACGCTCGATACCAGTGAGCCCTTCAGCGCGGCGTTGATGGCACTGGGGCTTCTCGCGTGGTTCCACCGCCGTCACGTGGTCGCCGCAGCTTTGCTAGCGCTCCTCTGTCTAGTGAAAGAGCTATTCATCGCCGTACCCATCGGGCTTCTGATCTGGGAGCTGACTCGAGGAGACCGGGCATGGTCGACGCGTAGAGCCGACGTCCTCTTGCTGGGGTCGACGCTCCTCCCGCTAGGGATCTGGTGGGTGTATCTGTACGGAGTCTTTGGGGAATGGCCCTTCGCTCAACCCTGGCTGGTGGACTCACCAGGCATCGGCTACTTGGACACGATGTTTCGAGCCGCCGTGCTTTCGAGCGCGGGTTTCGATCAGAACCAGATCGGGATCCTCAGTCTCTGCTTGGTCCTGGTCGTGGCCTTGGCGATCGTTTTCGCTGCGGTGCGGGCGTTCCGGGCGCGAACTCCCATCGACATGATCTTTCTTGGATTCGTCGCGATCGTGTCTGCCTTATCGTGGTGGCAGCTTCTCTATCCCAAGGAGCTCTTCAGGGTCCTAGCGATCCCTCTGCTTTTGATCCCCGCGGTTCTTGCCGGTTACTCGGGTGAGTGGAAGGGCGACGCAACTGAAGAGGAAGCCGATTTGTCCTGACCGGAGTTTTACTGGCCGCCCTTTTGGACGTACGACCGAACGAATTCCTCGCTGTTGGTCTCGAGTACCTCGTCGATCTCGTCGAGCAGCTCATCGATATCCGATGTCGAGGATTCGGCCTTCGTGGTCTCTTCGGCCTTAACTTCCTCTTCGTCTTTCTTGGGCTTGCCTTTGCGCGTTTGATCAGCCATAGAGGTGATTGTACTCCCGTACCGGGCGAATCAGGCGCTTAAATTCTGCAGCAACGTCGACGCGTCGGGGCTGCGATCGAGGAGATCCTGCACGTGAGCCTTGGTCCCCCGAGTGGGTTCCATCGTCGGCACCTTTCGTAACGGCTCGTCGCCGGTGTCGAAGATCAATGCATCCCAGGAGGCAGCGACGATCTTCGGTGAGAACCGGCGGAGGCACTCGCCGCGGAAGTAGGCCCGGGTGTCCTCGGGAGGATGGTCGACTGCGTAATCGATCTCTTCGTCACGGACGAGTCGGTCGATCTTTCCCGACGAAACGAGCTTGTAATAGAGCCCCTTGTCACGACGCACGTCGTGATACTGCAGATCGATCATCTTCAACTTCGAGTGATCCCAGGGGAGGTCGTCCCGGTCGCGGTACGCCTCCAGGAGGTGCAACTTCGCCACCCAGTCGAGCTTCGTAGCCAGCGACATCGGGTCGGCCTCGAGCCCTTCGAGAACGGACTCCCACTGAAGGAGCACGTCCTCGTCGACGCTGCTCGAGTCGTTGTCCTGTGCGTACTTCTTGGCGAGTCTCAGGTACTCCCACTGCAGATCTATGGCCGTGATCGATCGTCCCTCGGCCAGCTCCACAACCGCCCGGCACGTGGGGTCGTGCGACACGGTGCGCATCGACCGCACGGGCTCCGCTAGGGAGAAGTCGTCATTGATGAAGTCATCTTCGATCATCTTGAGCAGAAGCGAAGTCGTCCCCACCTTCAGGTAGGTGGACAGCTCGGCCATGTTCGCGTCTCCGACTATCACGTGAAGCCGGCGGTATCTCTCCGGATCCGCGTGTGGTTCGTCGCGCGTATTGATGATCGGACGTTTGAACGTCGTCTCCAACCCGACCTCGACCTCGAAGAAGTCCGCGCGTTGGCTGATCTGGTAGTCGACGGTCTCGGCCCCGTTCTCCGCGCCCACCTTCCCCGAGCCGGTGAACACCTGACGGGACACGAAGAATGGCGTCAGGTGCTTGACTAGTTGTGGGAACGGAACCTGCCGCGACACGAGGTAGTTCTCGTGACAACCGTACGAGTTGCCCTTACCGTCTGAGTTGTTCTTGTAGATGAACACGCGCTCACCCTCGGCAACGATCGCTTGGGCCGCGTGGATGGAAGCCTCGAGGATCCGCTCCCCTGCTTTATCCCAGATCACTACCGATCGCGCATCGAGGCACTCCGGGCTCGAGTACTCGGGATGAGCATGGTCGACGTAATACCGGGAGCCGTTCGGCAGGATGACGTTGACGAGACCCGAGTCATCCTCCGCCGAAGGTTCGGCCGCTGGGCGCTCGAAACCGCGGGCGTCGCGCAGGGGATTCTCCTCTTCGTAGTCCCACTTCACGCGTTTGAACGCCGGCTTCGCATACGCATTGATCAATAGCGAAGAGGTCAGGATCGGATTGAAGTCTGCGGCCTCTCGGACCGCTATCCCGTACTCGGTCTCGATGCCGCAGATCTTGGGAATCGCCACAGATAAAGGTTACGACGCCCGGCTGGTCTACAGGTATTGCCCGGTCTGAACTCTCTCGACCTGGCGATTGACGGCCTCTTCGTCGCGCTCTCCCACCAGCGTACGGATGTAGACGATCCGTTCGCCCTTCTTGCCCGAGATCTTGGCCCAGTCGTCCGGATTCGTCGTGTTCGGAAGATCCTCGTTCTCTTTGTACTCCTGATGGATGGCATCAAGGAGGTCGCCCTCGTTGATCCCCTTCTCCTCGCCGGCGATAGCGCGTTTTATCGCGGTCTTCTTCGCACGACGGACGATGTTCTCGATCATGGCGCCGGACGAGAAGTCCTTGAAGTAGAGCTCTTCCTTGTCCCCATTGGCATACGTGACTTCGAGGAACCGATTCGCATCATCGTCCGAGTACATGTGCTCGGCAGCAACCTCGATCATCGCTCGCACGGCCTTCTCCGGCGACCCGTGCTTGTCCACCTCGGACTTCGCTATCGGGATGTTCGTCGTCAGGTACTTCGAGAAGATGTCGGCAGCCGACTCTTGATTCGGTCGTTCGATCTTTATCTTCACGTCCAACCGGCCCGGTCGAAGGATCGCGGGGTCAATGAGGTCCTCTCTGTTCGACGCCCCGACGACGATCACGTTCTTCAGGCTTTCGACGCCGTCGATCTCGGCGAGTAGCTGCGGGACGATCGTCGATTCGATATCACTCGAGATACCGGAGCCGCGGGTCCTGAAAAGCGAGTCCATCTCGTCGAAGAACACGATGACCGGCACGCCTTCTTCGGACTTCTCCTTGGCGCGCTGGAATATCAACCTGATCTGTCGCTCCGTCTCGCCCACGTACTTGTTGAGCAGCTCTGGCCCTTTGATGTTGAGGAAGTACGAGCGCCGGTCGTCCCGTTCGTAGCGCTCAGCCACCTTCTTGGCCAGAGAGTTGGCGACGGCCTTGGCGACGAGTGTCTTCCCGCAGCCCGGAGGCCCGTACAGCAGGATGCCTTTCGGGGGAGACAACTCGTGCTCGCGGAACAAGTCGCCGTGGAGGTACGGCAACTCGACCGCATCTTTGATCTCTTCGATCTGGTCTTCCAGACCCCCGATGTCCTCGTAGGCGATATCCGGGACCTCTTCGAGGATCAGCTCCTCGACCTCCGGCTTGGGCAGCTTTTCGAGCACGTGCCCAGACTTCGTCTCCAGCAGCAGGCTGTCGCCGGCCCTGAGCTTCTCGTCGGCCAGGGCACCGGCGATCTCGACGACCCGCTCTTCGTCGGTGCGCCCCAGCACCAGCAGGCGGTTGCCCGGCAGTGTCTCCTTCACGGTGACGACCTCTCCCTGGATCTCGTAAGAGAAGACGCCGATGACGTTCATCGCCTCGTTGAGCATGACTTCCTGCCCGCGTTTGATCTCGTTGAGGTCGACTTCCGGCGAGACGTTGACCCTCAGTTTGCGGCCGTTCGTGAACACGTCGGCGGCGCCCTGCTCCGCGTAGCCCTCCAGGAACACGCCGTAGCTAGACGGAGGTTGGGTGAGCTTGTCGACCTCTTCCTTCAGCGCAACGAGTTGATCGCGCGCTTCGCGGAGGGTCCGGTCGAGAGTCTCGTTGTTATCGCGCGCCTTCGTGAGCTCGGCGCTTGTTTCGGCCAACCGCTTCTCGAGTAGGTGGATCTGCCGCGGAGCCTGCTCGAGTTTGCGACGCGTGAGGGCGAGCTCGTCTTCGAGGAGCTTCGCCTGCCCCCTCAGCTCCTGGACCTCACGGTCGTAACGAGCTATCTGTCGCTCGAGATCCGAGTCACTCATTTGAATCTCCCACCTTGTGGAAAATGCTACTCCCTGGGTTCTCTAACGGGGCGAATCTTCCAGGGTTGCCGCTTTTCTCCCGACAACGATGAAACCCGTGTGTGCCACCATCCGGTGATCCGGTCTAACTGATTGTCCGTCGATATTCCATGTCCTGACCAGCCCTTCGAAGGTATTGATCAGGACGAAATCGGCCGCCCGCATGGCTCCCACGATCTGCTGTACCTGGGGGATGGTGGGCAGATAGCAGCACAAGACCCCGCCGGGGTTGAGGGATCGGGTCAGGGTCCCGACCGCCCGCCAGGGCTCCGGGAGGTCCAGAACTATCCGATCCACCCCACTTTCCGGGATGCCTTCGAAGACGTCGCCCAGACGAAGTTCGAGGTTCTCCGGTTTCCCACCCCTCGCCTCGTGCCACTCCGTTACGTTCTCGACGGCTTGGTCCAGGTGGTCCTGCCGCACCTCGTAGGAGATCACGCGACCTTGCTCCCCCACGGCTCGGGACAAAGCGAGGGTGAGCGAGCCCGATCCCGCTCCTGCTTCGACCACGAAGGAACCGGGGCCGATATCGGCGTAGACGAGGATCAGCCCGATGTCCTTCGGATAGACGACCTGGGCCCCGCGTTTCATCTTCAGGATGTAGTCGGCGAGCGTGGGCCTGAACGCGAGCAGACGGGCCCCTCCCGACATGCTGACTGTCGAGCCCTCCGGAGCGCCGATCAACTCGTTATGCGACAGCGAGCCCTGATGCGAATGGAACTCTTTATTGGTCGCAAGGGTGATGAGATACCGGCGATCGCGGGAATCGATCAACAGGACCCTTTCCCCGGCCTGGAGCTCTCCGCTACTCACGCTTCCTCCGGATGCTTGCGTTTGAGAGCCAGTGCCTTCGTCCTGCAGAAGGAACAGCGCGGCTCGCCCGTTTCGGGTTGCATCGTGGATGCCCCGCAATCCGCGCAGGCGACGAGACCCGCCCTCTCGGCATCACCTTCGAACTTCGACGAGGCCCGTTTCAGGAACCCGAAGTACATCTGCTGCTTGGTTCCGGGCGACGCCTCCTCCAACAGGGTGATGGCCTCCTTGTAGCGATGCTGGGTGTTCCCCTCGACCAGTGGGCATTCTTCAACGATGTAGTCGATACCTTTCAGGAGGGCGTAAGCCGCTGATTCGCGCTCCGCTATCCGCACCAGAGGCTTCGTTTTTCGTACGAGTGAGGTGGTGCCGCCGACGATCCGCTCTTCGAGGACGGGAGCTTGGCGGCCCAGCATGTCGGTGTTCCAGTGCAGAACATTCCCGAACAAGGTGGCCACCTCGTCGTCGAGATTGTGCCCGGTGACGAGCACCTCGAAGCCCTCTTCCAGCGCGGCACGGTTGAATTCGTAGCGCTTGTTCAGCCCGCATCCGGAGCACGGGACCCGTTTCGTGAGCTTCGACAACTCGGGGACCGTGTAGCCATGTTCCTCGGCGAGAGAACGAACGATCAGCTTCGCCCCTCGGGCGTCCGCGTACGCCACCGCAGCGGCTTGCGATCGGTCCGAATATCCCCCGATCCCCAGACCCAGATAGAAGCCGGTCGCGTCGTAGCCCAGGTCGAGAAGGATGTCCCACAGCGCAAGTGAGTCCTTACCCCCCGACACCGCCACGAGGATCCGGTCGTCCGGCTCGAACATCTTGAATTCTTTGATCGTCCGTGCGACCTGGTTGTGGATGTGGGTGATGAAGTGGTCGCGGCAGAACCCGGCGTTGTGCCGTCGGACGTCGACCACCGCGTGCTGCTTACATACCTTGCACTTCATGTCTTGGACGACCCCCCGGACCCCCCCGACAAGACCGGCCTCACTTCCAATTCGTCCGACTCGGTCAGGGCTTCGTCGCGCGTCAGGAGGGTAGCGTCGCGGATCACCAGAACGGCCTCGGGAACTATCTGAAGCTCGGCCAGCAGGCTCTGTACGGTTGTGGGACCGGTGACCTCGACCACGCGGTCGGGATTCCTGAGCTTGACTTTCACTCGGCCAGCGTAGCGGGGTGGCCGGACGAAGCGGGCTACCTGACGGGAAGCGTTACGGGTCGCCGATCGAGCTCGACCTCTACCGTCAGTGCCCCGCTCTCCTTCACCACCTCGATGTCGACCAACGTCCCCGGGTCCTTCTCCGTGATCGAATCGCTTAGGTCCCGCGGGGTTTGGATCGGTTGTCCATCGATCGACGTGATGACGTCGCCTTCCTCGATACCCGCCTTTTCCGCCGGCGTGTCGGGGAAGACGTTGACGACGATGACACCCTCGATGCCCTGATCTAGACCCAATTCACCTGCAGTGGCGGCATCGAGCGGACTGGTCTGAACCCCAAGCCACGCGTGGCGCTCGGGCGGCTCGTTCAAGATCTCCTCGATAGTGGGGAGCGCATCGTCGATGGCGATCGCGAAGCCGATGTTCTCTGCCGACCCTGCAACCGCCGTGTTGATCCCCACCAAACGACCCGCACGATCAAGCAGCGCCCCACCCGAGTTCCCCGGGTTGATCGCTGCATCTGTCTGGAGAAGGCCGTCGAGAGTTACTGCGTCCCCGGCCGATGTCGAGCTCGAGATGCTCCGCGCTCGTCCGGAGATGATGCCGGCCGTGACGGTAGGCCCACCCAGACCGAGCGGATACCCGATGGCCACGACATCGTCGCCCAGTCGAAGGCCCTCGGAGGATCCGATGTTGATCGCCCTGAAATCATCCCCGGGGATGTCGATCACCGCTAGGTCGCTGGTTGGGATGGCCCCGACGACGCGGCCCTCGACCGTCGGGCGATCGTCGCTGAAAGCGACCTGTACCGATACCGAGCCCTCGACCACGTGCGCGTTCGTCAGAACGACACCCGAGCGGTCGATGATGACGCCCGACCCTTCTCCTCGACCGGCCACCGACGTGACCTTCACGTTCACGACCGACGGGAGCACTTCCTCGACGAGATCGGCGATGGCGGATCTGGGGGCCGGACTCAGGTCCTGGTTGAGCTCCACGGGCTCCGCGGTTCGGGTCTTGGTGAGAGCCTCCAGCGCTAGGAGGCCACACGAAGACAGCACGGCTACGCACAGCAGAAGAGAGACCAGCAGAAGGAGGCGTCGCATGTGGGTTAGGCCGCTTCCGCCGGAGCCTCCGCCACCTCGACCTCGACCTCGCCGCCGCGGACGCCGCCCAGGGCGAACACGATCTGATATTTGCCCGCTGCCAGGGAGAAGCCACCTTCGATCTCGTCGAGCACCTCGGTCCATGATTGAAGGCCCCAGATCAATCGTTGCTTGCTGGGACCCTCATAGACGATCTCCCGGCTCTGGGGATCGACGAGGAACCACTGCTCGAGGTAGTAACCCGCCGGGGCGTTCCATCGACGAGATACACGGAACGGAAGGGCAACCCCATCCCGGGTAGAGATCCCCGAAGCTCCCCATAAAGCCCTGTTCGGCCGGACCTCGGCGCCGATGATCTTGCGCTGCGAACCACTGATGTCTGCTTCCATCAGGCGATGCTCAGATCGACGATCTTCGGCCGTCCGTCCTGCTCCTCCCACCGGGAGCGAACGACGATCGACGAGTCATCACCCGCATACCGGATCTGGACGACGAACCCAGAACCGTCTGCTTCGACGCTGTCGATCGCGGAGCTCGTGAGCGGCCTCGGCATCTCCTTCATCACTGCGCCGGCGCCCGCCATCGCTTCCTTCGTCAGATCTTTCCCTGCGGTCGCGAGATCCCCCGCCACCGTCGCCTTGCCGTGTGCCTCAGCCTGCTCTCTAACCGCCGCCTCGTCCATATGTCCTCCCTCTGTGAATCAAACGGCCCGACCCAGAATCTGCGAGTAGACCGAAGGATCGTCACTCTTCACGATAGGGAACCCCTCGCCGTGCTCGCCGTGCCATTCCATATCGATACCCGGATTATGCACGTCGGAGCCGTCCGGCAGAAAGACGTGGGGGCTGCCCTTCACCGCGTCGGTCTCGCCTTCCTCTTGCTGCTCCATCACGGACGACCTGGCCCGGCCCTCATCGATGGCTTCCTCGAGCAGAGCGACGTCCACTCGCCCGCATCCCTTGGCAACTTCGAGGATCTCGTGGCGCATCGAGATCGTGCGGCTCTCGGCGAAGAGAGCCACACGCAACGCCCTATCCAGCTCCTCCGATGCCTCGAGACTCTGTTCCTTCGCGGCCTGGACGGCTTCGAGGGCCGGGAGCGTCGTAACCGGGTATTCGTGCTCGGGTCTTTGCCACATCTGCCAGCGGGCATCCGGATCCAGGGCCCCGGCGACCGAGATCTCCGCGTCGAGGGTCTTCTTCGGCGTCGGTTGCTCGTTGAATATCTCCAACGGGAAGGCACGATGGTCGAGAACCACCCGCCCTTCCAGTTCGGCCTGCGACCGTGCTCGATGCAGACGCCACACGCACAGATGGGCCCACGGGCAGCCGATATCCGAGTAAACGACGATCGTGTTGCGTTTCACGTCCACCATGGCGTTAGCGTCCCACCTCATGTGTGTCTTCTGTGACATCGTCGCCGGTGAGGCCGAGGCACATCTCGTCTACTCCGACGAGAGACATCTGGCTTTCCTGGATCTCCGGCCCGTCTTCCATGGACATACCTTGCTTATCCCCCGCGAGCATCACGAAACACTTGCAGACCTGCCGGTCGCGGACGTCGGGCCCCTCTTCGAGGTAGCGCAGAAGCTGTCCGTGTCGGTAGCGGACGCGATGGACGCGCACGGCTCCTTCGTCGCGAACAACAACGTCGTCAGCCAGAGCGTTCCGCATCTCCATATCCACGTGGTGCCTCGTCGTTTCAAGGATGGACTGCGCGGTTTCTTCTGGCCGCGCAAGAAGTACTCCGGCGCCGAACAGATGGCGTCGGTAGCAGCATCCATCCGAGCCTCGCTCGAGAACTTGAGATGACCGAGGCCCTCACCGTCACCTCGCGCGACGGACTTGCGCTGGAGGCCGCGCTCGACGTGCCCGACGAGGCGAAAGCCGGCCTGTTGTTCTGTCATCCGCACCCCCGCTTTGGCGGGACCATGGAAGCACCACTGATCCATGCTGTTCGGGACGAGATGCTGCGACGAGGATGGGCGGTTCTCAGGTTCAACTTCCGCGGGGTAGGGGCCTCCGAGGGCGAATCTTCACTGGGCGAGGCCGAGGTAGCCGACGCCCGGGGGGCTCTCGATCTGCTGGCCACGAGGATCGAAAAACCCATCGCGATCGCCGGGTGGTCCTTCGGCGGCGCAGTGGCGATCCGGACCTTTGCTCAGGAGCGTGAACGCGTGGGCGCGTGCGTAGCGATCGCGCCCGCCGTCGAGGCGAAGGAAGGGATCGCTGCGGGCCTGCCCCCACCTTCCGAGCTCGGCCCCCTCGGCCCCCTCATGTCCGTCGTCGGAGTCAACGACGAGCACGTGTCGCCCGCCGCGGTGAAAACGTGGACAGAGCAGGTGCCGGACGCTCGCTTCGTGTCGATCTCCGCGGCCAATCATTTCTTCTGGGCCCGCTACACCGAGCTGGCGACCACCGTGGGTGATTGGCTCGACATGGTGGTCTAGATTCCTCCGATGCGCTTCGGACTCGATGTCTCCCAGCATCAACTGACGTGGGACGAGCTCCTCAAGCGCGTGCAGTACGCGGAACAAGCGGGCTTCGACGGGGCTTGGGCCTTCGATCACTTCAAAGCCCTCTACGGCGACCCTTCGGGTCCATGCCTCGAAGGATGGAGCTGTCTCGCCGGACTGGCGGCAGCCACTGAGAAGATCCGTCTTGGAACGCTCGTGACCGGCGTCACCTACCGGCACCCATCGGTGCTGGCTGCGCAAGCCGTGACCGTCGACCACATCTCGAACGGCCGTTTGGAGCTCGCGGTCGGGGCCGCGTGGTTCGACCCGGAGCACAAGGAGCTGGGAATCCCCTTCCCTCCGACGGGGGAACGGACGGAGATGCTCGAAGACGCGATCCAGATGTTCCGATTGCTGATGACTGAAGACAACGTCACTTTCAAGGGCAAGCACTTCGCCCTCACCGATGCGACCTACCACCCACGGCCGGTGCAGAAGCCGACGCCTCCCATCTGGATCGGAGCTTCGGGCGAGAAGGTCATGTTGCCGATGGTCGGTCGATTGGCGGACGCGTGGCACAGCTTCGGCCGGCCCGACGACATGCAACGGAAATGGAACATCGTGAAGAAGTCAGCGGAAGAGGCGGGGCGGGACCCGAACGAGATCACTCGCGCGGCGGGCCTTTCGATCGAGAAACCCAGCGACGTCATCCGCGAGCGCGCTGAACGATGGGCCGAAGCAGGCTTCGACTACATCATCGTGGGGTGGCCGAGCGAAGGGTGGAGCAAGGTCGAAGAGTTCGCCGAGAAGGTTTTGCCCGATCTGGTCTAACTCTCCGGCGCGTCGGGAGCCAGCTGCTGAAGGAAATCCCGACACCTCACGGCTTCGTCGGTCTCACCGATCGTTTCAGCCGCATCCCGAAGACCACGAAGCGACCGCAGGAAGCCACGATTACCTGGGTGGCTCCACGGAACCTTGCCCCGGCCGCGCCATCCTGCCTGCCTGATCCGATCGAGTCCCCGGTGATAGCCGACGCGGAAGTACGCGTAAGCTGCGGCGGTTCCGCCTTCCTTCAGAGCTCGTTCCCCCAACTCCGCCCAAGCGGTCAGACACGTTGGGTGGGTGGTCGCCACCGTGCGAACCGCCTCCGAACTCGTGGCCGAAGTGAGTGCCTCGATAGAGCCCGCCGGCTCTTCGATGGTGGTCTCGAGCGGTTCTGTTATCGGAAGCTCTGGCACGCGGCGATGCTAGTCGCATGGCACGACCCTCGCGACCCCTCGTTCTGTATCAGGACACCTGCCGTTTCTGCCGGGGGGCCGCTCGTCTCCTCGCTCGGCTGGACCGGCGGGAGGAGCTCGCGATGCTGGGGTTCGGCGACCCCGCAGCCGCTCCGTACATATCCGGCATCCCCGTTCACGAATTGGATAGCTCGTGGCAACTGATCCTGCCCATGGGCGAGAGGCTGATGGAAGGCCGGGCCGCGATCGCTGCGCTCGAGGCCGTAAGAGCAACGGGGTGGGTGGGACGACTCCTCAGGATCCTGCGGATGGGAGCGCTCGTGGATCTCGCATATCGAGCCGTCGCCCACAGTCGGGGTTTCTTCGGACGGTTCGTCGCCGACCGACCCGGCCCCCGACGACTCCCCTGATCCGCATCGAGCTCAAATACCGTGTCGGAGAGGAGACTTGAACTCCTACGCCCCGTAAAGGGCACTAGGCCCTCAACCTAGCGCGTCTACCAATTCCGCCACTCCGACTGACTGACTGAACGGCGACACTTTACTGGGGCTTGACGTACCACTCCTCAACGTTCCACAGGGGGCCGTCGAGCGATGGGTTCACGGCGAGGCCTTCCGTGCCCGGGCGGTAAGCGATAGCGGTCTCGACTCGGAACAAACGGATCGCCCTGGCCCCGTCGATCTCTCCGAACGTGCGTCGCACGGCCAGGTCGAACGGATCGTCCACGGCCCACTCCGAGTAGAACGTTCGAGGGTCCGTCACTACCAGATCCACGGGCACGCCGACGGCCTTCAATCTCTCTTGCGCGACACGTTGGATCAACACGAGCAGCTCATCGCCGCCGGGTGCGGCCAGCACCAGCTCCGTGAGCGGCTTCGACCGGGACCCCTCCGGGAGGCTCCCATCGAGCTCTCCAGTGTCCCGCACGAATCCCTCTTGCATTGCCGGCCTGTCGATCGTGTTCGCTATGAACGTCCGTTCCGCGGTTGTCAGATCCGAACCTTCCAGATCGATGAACACGCGCTCAGTGCCGAGAGCCGCCGCACTCTCGAGCCCCAATGCCGTCACCCTTTCTTCGAGATTCACCAGCGACGGAGGTGCGGCTCCATCGAGGCGCCGGTTCTCCAGCAGATCGAACATCACGTCGGGCGACTGGACGAACTGCACCACTATGTTCTTGGTGCGGGTTCGCTTCCCGGCCCATTCGGGATTGCGTTCGTACACGACCTGTAGACCGGCACGCCGGGACCGTATGCGCAACGGCCCGGAAGCCATCTCGAGGTCGGCGCGGCCCCCCGGCAGAACGAGGCTTCCCTGTGCCAGCAGTGTTGCCCAGTCGTCGGCTCTGCCCTCGACGCGAACGGCGGCGTCTCCGTCGACCCGGGCGCCGGTCACCCCCCTCAGCCGGCCGGCCTCGATCGAGCGCGTCAGGCTGAGCGCAACGTCTTTCGGCATCACCCGGTCGCCGTTGCTCCACGTGACGCGCCGCAAGGAGATGACGGCTCCGCTCCCGGTTTGCCGGACATCACCAGCCAGGTCTGCGACCGGAGAACCATCCGGCGCGAAGCGAAACACCGATCTGTAGACCGGGCGGACCAGATGCCACGTGAGATCCGAAGCGTTGGGTGAATAGGGATCCAGGGTCGCCGGCTCCCCGTGAACGCCGAAGCGGAACGTCGAGCCCATCGGCTGCGGCGATGTAGTCGCTACTGGCGGCTCGGGTGGGTCGGTGTCCGGCTCGCAACCCGCCGTCATGAGGGTCAGCACCAGGCCGGCGCACACCCACCAGGCTCTATTCCTCGGCGAGTGCCACCTCCGCCGCATCGAAGCCCCCGGTGACGTCGAACTGGATCCCCTGCACATCCGATTGAGTTGCCCAATGGGTTACGAACGACCCGATCGGGATGAGCGGGGCGTCCTTCAAGATCGCCTTCTCGGCCTGTATGTAGAGCTGCTCCCGGCGCCCCTCCGATCGCTCCGCATGTGCCTCCGCTAGCAGCGAATCGACCTTGCTCGACCTGAACCCGGAATGGTTGTCGGGTGAATCCGAAGCGAAGAGAGCCGAAAGGAAGACATCCGCAACTGGGTATTCCGCTATCCATCCATAGCGATACATCTCTTGGTCATTCTTCTGCAGTCTCTTGAGGTATTCGGGGAAGGGATACGACTTGACGCGCACGGTCATACCCACGGCTTCCAGATCGCGCTTCACGAAGCGCGCCACCTCGCCGTGTGGTTCGCCTTGCGTGTACTCCAAAGTCACCTTGCGTTTCTTCTCCGGCACGTCCTCCAAGAGGGAACGCGCCGCGTCCGGCGAGTAACGACAAAGGGGCAAACAGAAGTTCTCTTGGAATCCGGGCATCCCGATCGGCACTATTCCCCGCGGGGGCTCCATGGAGCCTTTGTAGATCGTCTGGGCTATAGCGGATCGATCTATCGCACGATTGAGCGCGATGCGTAGCCTTCTGTCTTTCATCGCGGGTGATGCGATGTTGAGCCCGTAGTAGTAGCCGGCGAGGAACGGTTGGAAGCCTTCTTCGCCGAACCGCTCTTGAGCTTCTTCGAGTTGTCCCGCCGGCACCTCGGCGACATCGAGATCACCTCGGACGAACGGCAGCCACGACGCGGCCGCGTCCGGATACGGCAACAGCCGGATCCCGTCGAGCTCGGGTGTCTGGATGAATCCGGGGAACGACCGCAGGATCACCGGTTGACCGGGCGACCACGGTTCGGCGATCTGGAAGGGACCGTTTCCCGTCGGAGAGGCAAGGAACTCGTCCACATCGCGCACCGCCGCGGGCGGCAGCGGCACGAGGCCTGGATGAGTCAGAACCGCGGGGAAATCGTAGAAGGGTTCCGATAGACGGAACACGAGGGTCAACGGATCGGGGGCCGAGATGCCCGCCAATCGTTGGCTCGTCCCCGATTGATTGACCGCAGCGAAACCGTCGACCAACTCCAACGTGTACGCCAGGTCGGAGGCATTTCCCTTTGCGGCGATCCGCTCGAAGGCGAACTTGAAGGTCTGAGAGGTAACCGGCGTGCCGTCGTGGAAGCTCATCCCCTCACGAAGGCGGAACGCGAAGGTGCGACCCCCATCGGAAACGGTCCAGCGCTGCGCAGCCGCCGGCTGGACACGCTCCTGGGTCTGGTCCCACCGGGTCAATCCTTCGAACAACTGACGGGCCACGAGGACCGAGCCCGGATCCTGCAATCTCATGGGATCGAGGGTGGCCGGTTCTGGGATGGCCACATTCAGGACGGCATCATCTTCGTCGAAGACGGGCGCCTGGGTCGGGTCGCCGGCGACGGTCGAATCCGGATCGGTCGTCGCGGTAGCCGTCGCCCGGGGGCCCGACACGGTGTCGGGGCCGGTGCAGCCCGCTGCAAGAAGGGCAACGACTAGAGCGCCCGATAGGACGCGTCCAGTCCCAGTGGTCACGGCCCTCCGATGACTTACTGGGCGAGCCTGAAGGCGAGAAGGATCGTCGTCCCCGTGAAGACGATGGCGGTGATGACCGTGATGCGGTCGAGGTTCTTCTCCATCACGGTCGACCCCATAGCCTGGGTCTGCATCCCCCCGCCGAACATCTCCGACACACCCCCACCGCGTCCGGCGTGAAGCAGAACGAAAAGGATGAGCGTGAGCGCAGCTAAGACATGGATGACTACAAGGATTCCGGTAAGCATGCCTATAGGTTATCTCGCTTGTCGGTTTGCTAGAACGGGTACTCGACCACCCTGTAGACATCGAACGGCCCGACAGACTGGGAAAAAAGTGGCGTGGCCTCCCAGTTCTTCCGGCCCTCCCAGCGCATCCGGACAAGGGTGGCCCGCTGCTTCGTGGTCCACCGATCCATCGCCTTGAACCAGGCAGGCACGTCCTTCAAGCGCACGGCCCGTCCGCTCGCAGGTGCTGCGTAGGTCCGGGGCCGAACCTGCTGGACCTGAGGCTGCCGATCCTGTTGGGGAAGCGCCAGCGAACCGCGCAGACGACGGGATTCTTCGGGGGACCAAGTCCCCGTCGATGCGGCCGGATCACCGAGCATGATCATGACTGCTCCCGGCGATTCCTCGGCCACTCGTGCCCCTGCCTGCAGACCCACAGCGGCGACGATGATCCCTGCGAACAGGTACGGCATGTAACCGGCGGGAGTCATCGAGATCCGTCCATCGGCGGCCGCCACCAATCGGGCCACCCTGCGCTTCACGCCTCCGCCCTCGCGCAGGAACGCCAGCGACAGCCGGTGGCGGTACCTGGCCGTCCGCATCAGCTCACAGACCTTGAGCAGACCCGAGGCAACCGCAAGAGGACGATGGGTCAACGAAGCAGCCCGGCGGTCGGCCTCGAGCTCGCGGTCGGCGAGCAGGCGCTTGTAAGCCAGGTGACCCACCGGATTCCAGGCGACGAGGTCTCGAAGCAGCCCGGCAGCAAGCACCAGCGGGACGTCGTGTGCCTCAAGGTGCGCCAACTCATGGGCGACGATCGCTTCCAGCTCATCGCCATCCAGCGCTTCGAGTAGATCCCGTCCCAGCAGGATGCGACCTCGCCTGCCTCCGACCGCAAACGCTCCCGGGACACCCGCCGGAAGGAGAAGTACCTCCGGTTCGGTTTTCAGCCCACTCCGGCGAACCAGCGCGGAGATGGGAGCCCGTAACTCGGCATGCTCGTCGACCTCATCCAGGTTTGTAGACCGTGCGATGAGTCGATGGACGACGATCGATCCGAGCATCCGTCGCAGGAGCATCAACGAGCTCACGACCAGCCCAACGAGGAACAGCCACTGGCCGGCCGAGCCCGAGAGTGCGTAGGGCATGACGACCTTGGTCTGTCCATCGGATACGAGGAGCAGGTGCAATAGATCCGAGGGCGCACGTCTGAGGGCGTAGCCGAGCGGTTGCCACACGGAGATCTCGGGGAATGCCGCATGCGCATATGCCAGCGCCGCAACCAGTGGCAAGGCCAAGGGAAGGGCCAGGAGTACGCCCGATGCGAACCCTCCCGATCCAGAGATGAGCTTGCGCAGGAGAACGGTGGCGAACAGCGACACGAGCGACACGACGATGATCACGACCCAGGCAGAATCGGTTTCGATCGCTAGAACCGTTGGGGCAGCCGTGATCAATCTTCAGTCGACCTTCGCTCATCGACCATCTGCTTGAGGCGATCCATCACCCTCTCGTCCTCTTTCTCGACTCGATCGACGAAGTAGGAGACGGCCGGATCGGGGAAGTGCCCGATCAGCCAGTCGACGACGGATTTGACCGTCGAACGCGCGTATTGCTCTCGGCTGACGAGAGGGAGGTATCGGTGAGCCGGCTGCTCTTCGACTCGCTTTACGAGTCCTTTGTCGGACAGTCGCCCCAGCGTCGTCATCACCGTTGTGTAGGCGATCGCGCGGTTCGCTTGGAGCCGGTTGTGGACATCCCTGACCGTCACTTCTTCGAGATCCCAGACGACTTCCATGATCTCGGTCTCGAGCGGGCCGAGAACTTCAGAAAGCGAGTGCTTTCGCCGAGACGGCATGGAAACAGGTTACTCCCGTGCCAGGCGAACCAGGTGCGGCATGATCTCGGTCCCTTTCAGGTGGCCCAGGCTTCCACGCCGGGACGCCGTCTCGCCGTATGTCTCGACCCCGTCCGCCGAGACTCCCCCACCCGATACCAAGAGCGGTACAGGCCCGTCGGTATGGGCTTTGCGCGCGCACGATGTCGAGTGATCGGCCGTGACTGCGACGATGTTCTTCTTCAGATCGAGTGAGTCCAAGAGGGCCCCGAAGAAAACCGAATCGATGAGCTCGATGCTGGCGATCTTCGCGTCGTGGTCCCCATCGTGGGCCGGCACGTCGGGGCCCTTGATGTGGATGTACAACCCGTCGTATCCCTGGATCGCCTCGAGCGCCAGGTTCGCCCACTCGAGGTATTGCTCCTCTGGTGGGATCCCGGTCGGGGCCTCGACGATGCCCATACCCATGAGGCGGGCGATCCCGAGCTCGACCGGCATCTCGACGAAACAGCCCATCGACGGCCCGAACTTGTCCTTGAACGACTCCAGCTGAGGAACGTGATCGCCACCATCGCGCGTGAGTATGAAATTTCCCGGAAGCTTTCCGGCCGCCTCGCGTTTGCGGTTCACCTCCGAAGCCGACAAGACCTTGAAGGACGCTTCCAACCACGCGTTCGTCAGATCGGCACCGCGTTTAGCTGCATCGGAACCATCAAGTGGAGTCACGTGGACGACTCTGTTGTCGAAGGTCTCCTTGGCAACGCCCAGCGCGCCTTCCCGTCCGTATGCCGGATCGGAGTTCTCGACCTCAGCCGACAGCGCTCCTTCCGTGGAACGGAGAACGAGCACGCCGCGGTGGCCGATGGTGGCCCGGAAATCGAACGTCGCCCCATCGAGGCGCACGTTGTCTTGTACCTCACGGGCCAGTTCGTGTGCCTCTTCTGAAGAGAGGTCACGGCCGACGCGGCGATCTACGATCGTCCACCCTTCACCATCTGCTTCGACGGTCGAGAAGTTGACCCGGTAGGCAAGGTCCCCCTTGTTCACATCCAAGCCGACACCGACCGATTCGAGGGGGCCGCGACCCGTGTGGTGCTCGCGGGGGTCGTAACCGAGGATCGAGAAGACGGCGATGTCTGATTCGGGAGCGATGCCTTCGCCGACCGTTGTGACGTACCCGTTGGCGCCGCGCGAAGCAAGTCCATCGAGCAACGGGGTCTTGGCGGCCTCCAATGGGGTCTTCCCGCCCAGCGCGTCCAGGGGGTCATCGCCCAAGCCGTCCAGGATCACGTAGACGATGTTCTTCATTTCGAGCCAGTCGCTTTGACGATCGCAGCGAACTCGGCGGCTTCGAGCGACGCACCGCCGACCAACGCCCCATCGATGTCCCGCTGGGACATGAGGGCCGCCGCATTACCGGCCTTCACGCTCCCCCCGTAAAGGACCCGCACCGCCTCGGCCGTGGCATCTCCATGTCTAGAGGCGACGATCTTGCGCACGTGCGCACACGTTGCTTGTGCGTCCTCCGGTGTGGCCGTCTTGCCGGTTCCGATCGCCCAGATCGGCTCGTATGCGATCACAACGGTGGACGCTTGTTCCGGCTTGAGTTTGTCAAGACCGGCCGTCACTTGACGTTCGATCTTGGCCTCGGTTTCCCCCGCCTCTCGCTCGGTCTCCGTTTCACCGCAGCACATGATCGGGATCAGGTCATGCACAAGGGCGCTGTGGACCTTCGCGTTGACACCACTGTCGGTCTCTCCGAAGAGCTCTCTCCTCTCGGAATGTCCGAGGATCACGTAGGCGGCGTCCAGTGAAGAGAGCATCACTGGTGACACCTCGCCGGTGAAGGCGCCTTCCTTCTCCGTATGCATGTTCTGGGCCCCAAGGCCGAACCGGTAGCGATCCGAGTCGATCAGGGTTTGGATCGTCCTCAGTGACGTGAAGGCCGGGCACACCACGACTTCGACCTTGTCGAAATCGTGTTCGGCGAGCTCGTGACCCAACTGTTGGACGAGGTGCATCGCCTCGAGATGGGTCTTGTGCATCTTCCAATTGCCCGCGATCAGCGGTGTTCGCATGAAGCTTTCCTCACTTCCTGTGGCCGGCTCTCAAGGCAGTGATGCCCGGGAGCTCCTTGCCTTCGAGGAGCTCGAGGGACGCGCCTCCCCCGGTCGATAGATGAGTGACTGCATCCGTCATGTTGAAAGACTTGAGCGCGGCTGCGGAATCTCCCCCGCCGGCCACCGTGTACGCCCCCGCCTTCGTCGCTTTGGCGACCGCCTGGGCAACCGCTTTCGTACCTCCTGCGTAGTCGTCGATCTCGAAGATCCCCATCGGCCCGTTCCACAACACCGTTCGGGCTTTCGAGATCACATTCGAGAAGGCCCACGCGCTTGCGGGACCGATATCGACACCGATCCGATCGCCGATCTCGTCCAGTTCGGCAACACCGTGAGCGGCGCCTTCTTCGATCGACTCGGCCGCCACCACGTCGGTGGGCAGGTGGATGTCGACTGCTCCAGCGTCGGCGCGTTCGAGGACTTCCTTCACCGATTCGATCCGGTCCTCTTCCACGAGAGATCGACCGACGGGGCGGCCCCTGGCAACGAGAAGAGTGAAGGCCATGGCTCCGCCGATGCAGATCGCGTCGACCCTCTCGAGCAGGTTCCCGATCACGTCGAGCTTGTCCGAGACCTTCGCCCCGCCCAATACGGCAACGAACGGTTGCTCCGGAGCATCGAGGAGTCGCTCGAGCTTGATGACCTCGTCGGCGAGGAGCAAGCCCGCTGCCGCCGGTAGGCGTTCGGCCACGCCCACTATCGAGGCATGGGCCCGGTGCGCGGCTCCGAACGCATCGTTCACGTAGCTGTTGCCGAATGAGGCCAAGCGATCCGCTAGTTCCGGTTCGTTCTTCTCCTCGCCGGGCTCGAAGCGGAGGTTCTCGAGCAGCACGATCTCGGCGTCCGACGCGCACAGTTTCGCCGAATCTTCCCCGACCACATCGCTGGAACAGGCAACCTCGCGATCGAGCAAGTGGGCGAGATGCTCGCCCACGGGCTTTAGACGCAGTTCCTCGACCACCTTCCCTTTGGGGCGTCCCAGGTGGCTGCAGACCACCAGGTTCCCTCCCCGGTCCAGGATCGCCTGCAGGGTGGGAACCGCCGCACGGATCCGAAGATCGTCGGTTATGGATCCGTCATCGAGAGGGACGTTGAGGTCACACCGCACCAGAACGCGTCCGCCATCGATATCGAGATCATCGAGCTGTGGGAGTCCGTCCGAACCGCTCACCGGAAGCCCTGCTAAAGCTTCGATGCCACCAGCGAAGTCAGATCCACGAGACGGTTCGAATAGCCCCACTCGTTGTCGTACCAGCCGAGGACCTTCACGAAGTTTCCGTTCGCCATCGTCGAAAGTCCGTCGATGATGCACGAATGCGGGTTCCCGACGATGTCGGTGGACACGATCGGGTCCTCCGTGTACTCGAGGATCCCCTTCATCCCGGCAGACTGGGCTGCTTCCCTGTAGGCCGTGTTGATCTCGTCCTTCGTCACCTCGGACCCAAGCACGGCAACGATGTCGGTGATCGATCCATCCGGCACGGGCACGCGCAGAGCGAGCCCATCGAGGCGACCCTTCAGCTCGGGCATCGCGAGAGCGGCAGCCTTCGCGGCCCCCGTAGTGGTCGGGATGATGTTGATCGCAGCGGCACGGGACCGGCGCAGGTCGTCACGCGCCAGATCGAGGGTGTTCTGGTCGTTCGTGTACGCGTGACAAGTGGTCATGAAGCCCTTCTCGATGCCCCAGTTGTCCTGCAGGACCTTCGCCAAGGGAACGACGCAGTTCGTGGTGCAGGAGGCATTCGAGATCACGTTGTGATTCGACGAGTCGTAATCCCCGTCGTTCACACCCATGACGATCGTGATGTCCTCGTCCTTCGCGGGGGCCGAGATGATGACCTTCTTGGCGCCACCATCGATGTGCTTGGCGGCATCGGCCCTCTTCGTGAAGAACCCGGTGGATTCGATCACTACGTCCACGCCGAGATCGCCCCACGGGAGGTCACCCGGGTCACGCTCCGAGAGGAGCTTGATGTCGGCCCCTCCCACCGTGAATCCGTTGTCCGTGACCTTGACTTCCTCACCGAAGCGACCGAGCACGGAGTCGTAGCGAAGCAGGTGCGCCATCGTCGCGGCGTCCCCCAGGTCGTTCACGGCTACGAGCTCGAGGTCGGCCCCCCGGCTGCGAACCGCCCGATAGAAATTTCGGCCGATACGGCCGAATCCGTTGATCCCGATACGAGTCATTTTGGCCTCCTAGGTCGATTGAAACGCATCCTACTTTCCGAGGCTTTTGAGCACCTCCGCCAGCCGTACCGGATCGTGCGCTCCGCCTGGCTCCGAGATGTCCGCGCGGACGACGTCCAGCTGCAGGAAGGCCAGGCCCTCTTCGTCGATCGCCACCCCGTCCGGGGTTTCCGGTGGATCCTGGACTACGACCGCATCGATGCAATCGGGCCCCACGTGTGCCAGCAACCCTCCCAGGTGATCCGAGACGCTGAGGCCCTCCGTCTCGCCTTTCTGCATCCGGTTGTTGCACACGAAGATCCGTTTCGCACGGGTCTCCCTCACGGCTCGGCTTATGCCCGGCACGAGGATCGCGGCGATGAGGCTCGTGAACAGGCTGCCCGGCCCCATGACGATCTGGTCGGCTTCGCGGATGCACTCGACGGCATCGGCGTATGCCTCGGGAGCCGGAGGATCGAGATAGACGGCCTGGATCGGAGCCTCCGTGCGAGCAACCGCAACCTGACCCTGAACGACCCCTCCCTGCACCCGAGCACCCAAGCGGACGAGCTCGCAGGTGGCGGGGAACACGCGCCCATCGACTCCCAGCAACTCGCCGGCGCGCACGACCGCTGCACCGAAATCTCCCTCGATCTCCGTCAGAGCAGCGATCACGAGGTTGCCTACCGAGTGGCCGGTCAAGGCGCCCGTCGTGAATCTGTGTTGGTAGAGATGACCCAACTCTTCGTTGGTGGCAAGAGCGACCAAACAGTTACGTATGTCGCCCGGCGGCGGGATGCCCAGCTCCCGCGTGAGTCGACCGGAGGAACCACCGTCGTCGGCGACCGTCACCACGGCCGAGATATCCGTTGCATAGAGGCGCGCCGCCCGCAGGGTCGCGGCCAACCCATGGCCCCCGCCGATACCAACTACCTTCATGGGGTCACCGGGGGCCGCTCGACATCGCGATGGATCACCTTCGCCCGGAAACCCTTCTCTTCCATCAGATTTCCTATCTCTTGCGCCAGAACCACCGAACGATGCCTGCCACCGGTGCAACCGATGGCAACGGTCAGGTAATGGCGGCCTTCGCCCTGATAACCGGGAAGCAGAACGGCGAACAGGTCCCTGGTGCGCGCGAGGAAGTCGGCCGTCGGATCGTGTTCGAGCACGTAGTTCCGCACTGGAGTAGTCAATCCCGTCAACGGCCGCAGCTCGTCGACCCAATGAGGGTTGGGAAGGAATCGGACGTCCAGCACGATGTCGGCATCCAGCGGAAGCCCGAACTTGTAGCCGAAGGAGATGATCGTCGTTTTTAGCCCTTCGGCCGGGATGCCCGCCTCGAAGTAGGCGGATATCTTCGTACGGAGCTCGCGCACCGAGAGGTCCGACGTGTCCAGGATCAGGTCGGCGCCATCCCGGAACGGCGAGAGCAGCTCCCGTTCGCGCTGGATGCCGACCTGAACGTGGTTATCCGTTGCAAGAGGGTGAAGGCGCCGGCTCGCGTCGAAGCGGCGAACCAGTGCATCGTCGGAAGCCTCTAGGAACACCAAACGGAAGTTCGAGACATCGCGCCGCACCTTCTCGAGGGCCTTGGCCGCCTCTTCGAAGAACACGCCGCCGCGCGCATCGATAACCAGAGCTATGCGGTTTATCTCGTTGCCCGGAGCCAGGGCCAGCGACAGCATCTTCGTGATCAACGCCGGGGGGAGGTTGTCGATGACGAACCACCCGAGATCCTCCAATGCCTTGGCAACCTCCGAGCGGCCGGCCCCCGAAAGTCCCGTGATCACCGTCACTTCCACGTGTTGCGTGGCTCGGCGTGACAGTTTCACGACGCCCTCCTATCGCCGGTCTCCGATGTTCCATGCAATGCCGCATAGACGTTCTCTGCAACCTTCGTCGGGAAACCCGGTAACGCGTCCAGCTCTTCGACAGTCGCTTCCCTGATCCGCTTTACCGATCCGAAGTGCTTCATGAGCTGTTTGCGACGCGTCTCACCCAGTCCCGGTATCCCATCGAGCGCGGACCGAGTCATCCGCTTCCCGCGCTTCAGCCGGTGATACGTCACGGCGAACCTGTGCGCTTCGTCACGGATCTGTTGGAGCAGGTACAAGGATTCCGAGCCACGCGGGATCAGCACGGGATCGGACCGGTCTGGGAAGTAGATCTCCTCCATCCGCTTAGCCAATGCGACACAAGTGACATCGGCTATATCCAGCTCCTGCATGGCCTCCACCGCCCGATTGAGTTGCCCCTTTCCCCCATCGATAACGACGAGGTTGGGCGGATATGCGAACCGATACTTCTTGGAGGGTTGCGCACTCTCTTCACGGAATCGAGCGAAACGCCTGCGGATCACCTCTCCCATCATCGCCACGTCGTCCGGACCCGACGTCCACTTGATGGCGAAACGCCGGTAGTCGGACCGCTTGGGCAAGCCATCCTCGAACACGACCATCGACCCTACGGCCTCATGCGGACCGGTGTTCGAGATGTCGAAGCACTCGATACGCAGGGGGGCATGCTTCATCCCGAGGAACGATTGCAACTCGTTCAACTGGCGCGCTCGCGCGTCGAAATCGCTCGCGCGCTTCAAACGATGCTGCGCGAAAGCTTGGGTCGCGTTGTCGGTGACCGTCTCCAGAAGGGCTCGCTTCTCGCCCCGGCGGGGCACCCTGATCGTGACCTTCGCCCCTCGCTGCCGGCGAAGCCACTTCTCGATGAGAGGTCCTTCGGCCGGCTCTTCGGGCACGAGCACCGCCCTGGGAACCTCGCCGTCCAGGTAGAGGCGCTCCAGGAAGCCGGCGATCAGCTCCGGGGTCTCTAGATCCTCGACCTTGTCGACGATGAATCCTTTACGACCGGTCACGCGGCCCCGGCGCACGAAGAAGACCTGGAATGCGGCCTCCAGATCGTCCTGGACCAGTCCCACGACGTCGATCTCGTCTTTCTCCGCGGAGACCATCTGCTGTCGTTCGATCGCCTTGTGAACGTTGTCGAGCTGGTCCCTAACCTTCGCCGCCATCTCGTATTCCTGGCGGGTGGACGCGTCCTTCATGGCCTGCTTGAGCCGGGTCAGGACGGGCTTCGTGTTCCCATCGAGGAAATCGCAGAGTTCGAGGGCGATGGCGCGATGCTCGTCCGGGGACACTGCGCCGACGCAAGGACCCGAGCATCGTTCGATGTCGTACAGAAGGCAGGGTCGGTTGCGGCGCTTGCAACGGTCGAAGACCCCTTGAGAGCACGTCCTCATTGGGAATGTCCGAAGGAGTAGGTCGAGTGTGTTGCGGATCGCGTACGCGTGGGCGAACGGCCCGTAGTAACGGATGCCTTTCTTCTTGCTCCCACGCATGACGCGCGCCCGGGGGAACTCCTCGTTCAAGGTGATCGCCAGATAGGGATAACTCTTGTCGTCGCGGTAGCGCACGTTGTACCGGGGCCGATGTTGCTTGATGAGGTTCAGCTCGAGATGCAGAGCCTCGACCTCGTTGTCGGTGACGATCCACTCGAGCTCCGCAGCCGCCTCGACCATCGCATGGGTGCGGGGGTGAAGGTCGGCGGCGAAGTAATTCGAGACACGGCTACGCAGTGATTTCGCCTTGCCGACGTAGATCACTCGGTGGTCGCGGTCACGGAACATGTAGACGCCCGGCCGACTGGGCACCGACCCTGCCTGTGGTCGCTTCAGATCCGTCTTCGCCCGCATACCTACATTGTCCCTACTAGGAGAGCAGGTCCGGCCGCCGCTCGCGAGTGATCTGCTCCGAACGGTCCCGGCGCCACTCATCCACCGCCCCGTGATCTCCAGAGGTAAGGACCCCGGGCACGGACCACCCCCGGAACTCGGCGGGGCGCGTGTATTGCGGATACTCGAGAAGGCCCGCTGCGTGGGACTCGGAAGCTAAAGACGCTTCGTTGCCGAGGACCCCGGGGATAAACCGGGAAACGGCCTCGATCACGCACAAGGCGGCAACCTCACCCCCGCTGAGGACGAAGTCCCCGATCGATATCTCTTCGTCCGCCAGATGAAGGGCGACCCGCTCGTCGATGCCCTCATAGCGGCCACAGATGAGCACCAGATGCTCGGCGCTGGCGAAGCCCTTCGCTTTAGCGTGGTCGAAGAGCGCTCCCCGCGGCGAGAGCAGAACGACGTGGGAGCCTTCCTTCTTCACCGACTCGACCGCCGAGAAGACCGGTTCCGGACGCATGACCATCCCGGCCCCCCCGCCATAAGGCTCGTCGTCGACCGACCGATGGGTTCCCAAGCCGAAGTCGCGCAGGTTCGTGACTCCGACATCCAGCAGGTCAGTTTCGATCGCACGTCCGAGGAGACTCGTCCTCAGCGGGACGTCGAAGATCTCCGGGAACAGGGTGACCACGTCGATCTTCAATCGAGCAACCCGTCTGGTGGATCGATGACGACTCTTCGACCGGGCACGTCTACCGACACCACCAGTTCTTTCACGACCGGTATCAGTCGGTTGCCGTTGGATGTGTGAACGGATAGCAGGTCGTGGGCCGAGCCGGGGATCACGTCGCGAATCTCGCCGACCGTGGTGCCGTCCTGCAACACGACGACGCACCCGATAACTTCGCCTGCCCAGTACTCCCCTGGGTCCAGCTCGCGCCGATCGTCGGCATGAACGTAGAGCGTCCCCCGCAAGCCCTCGGCTTCCTCCCGGCTGTCGCTGCCTTCGAATTTGATCAGCAGGCGATCGCGATGGTTGCGGGACTTCTCCACCGTCATCTCGCGTCCATCGGAGTGAAGGAGACGGGAGCCGGGCTCGAATCTGCGCGGATCGTCCGAGACTCTGATCACGTAGACCTCGCCGGCGGTGCCGTGGGGTTTTCCGATCTCGCCTGCTATCAGCAAGCCTTGAGGTGGTTCGTTCACCGCGCCTCCCAGAGGCGTTGCGTCAGTCCACCACCTCGACGAACACGGTGTTCCCATCGCGTTGCCCCGTCGCGCGCGCCAGCAGGCGCAGGGAACGGATGATGCGGCCGCGTTTGCCGATGATCTTGCCCATGTCGTCGGGATGAACGCTCAGCTCGAGAACGGTTGACCCCCTGTCGCCCTCCGACTCGTTGATCTCGACCTCGTCCGGATGGTCGAGCAACCAGGGCACGACGAATTCGATGAGCTCCCGGCTCACGACTGCTCTTCAGAAGCTTCGGGCTCGGCGGGCGCTTCGGGCGGCGCTTCGGGGGAGGCGCCTTCGTCTGCCTCGTCTTCGGCCGCTACGGATGCCGCCGGGGTGGCCTTTATCGATGCTGCAGGGGTCGCCGCCGCCTTGGTGCCGGGCTGTGCCGACTGGGATAGTGCAGCGGGGGCCGGCTCGCCACTGAACTCGGACCATGCGCCGCTCAGCAGCAGCAACTTCTTGACCTGTTCGGATGGCTGGGCTCCCTGCTGAAGCCAGTAGACGGCCCTGTCGTTCTGGATCGTGATGCCGGAGGGCTCGAGCCGCGGCTGGTAATTGCCGATCGCCTCGATGATCCGCCCATCACGGGGGCTGCGCGAATCGGCAACCACAACCCGGTAAGAGGGCTGCTTCTTCTTTCCGACGCGCATCAACCTGATCTTGACCATGGTTCTCCTAGCGAAGTGAGGGAATGTGCTGCGAAGAGGGCGATATTAGCAGGTCACAGCCCGAAACCGGGTGGGAGCTTCATCCCCGCAGGCATGCGCATCTTGCCCCCCTTGCCCCCGGTGAGGGACTTCATCATCTTCCTCACCTGTTCGAACTGCTTCACCAACTGATTCACCTGCTGGATGGTGGTCCCGGAGCCTGCCGCGATCCGGGCTCTGCGCCCTCCCTTGATGACCGAGGGGTCGTTGCGCTCCTGTGGGGTCATCGATTGGATCATCGCTTCGATCGTAGGTAGTTGTTTGTCGATGTCGGCATCCCCAACGGGAAGCTTCGACATACCGGGCAACATCCCGAGCACCTGCGACATCGGCCCCATCTTCTTGAGTGCCTGCATCTGAGACAAGAAGTCCTCGAAAGTGAAGTCCGCCTTTCGAAGCTTCTCTTCCATCTTCTTGGTGGCCTCATGGTCGAAGACTTCCTCGGCCTTCTCGATGAGCGTCAGCACGTCACCCATCCCCAGGATGCGGGAGGCCATCCGATCGGGATGGAAAGGCTCGAGGTCCGAGACCTTCTCTCCGACTCCTGCGAACTTCACGGGCTTCCCGGTCACCTGTGCCATCGACAGCGCGGCTCCACCGCGGGCATCGCCATCGAGTTTCGTCAGCACGATGCCGGTGACGTCCACGTGCTCGAGGAAGGATTCCGCAACGTTCACGGCGTCCTGACCGGTCATCGCGTCGCAGACGAGAAGGATCTCCGTGGGTGTCACGTTGTCGCTGACATCGGCGAGCTCCTTCATCAACTCCTGCTCGACGTGCATACGGCCTGCGGTGTCGACGATCAGGTCGGTGTGTCCCTCGCGCCGGGCGTGCTCGAGCGATCTGGCGGCAACCCCCGGAGCGTCGTCAACATCAGGCTCGGAATAGACGGGGACACCGACCTGCTCTCCCAACAAGGTGAGTTGCCGGATGGCAGCGGGCCTGCGCAGATCACATGCCGCAAGGAGCGGCTTCCGACCTTGTTGTTGCAGCAGGCGGGCGAGCTTCGCGGCAGCGGTTGTCTTTCCCGATCCTTGAAGACCGGCGATCAGGATGACTCTCGGGACGGACGAACTCGGCTGGAGGCCCACATGTTCCGCACCGAGGACGTCGATCAGTGCAGCATTGACGATCTTGATCACCTGTTGAGCCGGCGTGAGGCTCTTGTGGATCTCGGCCCCCTCGGCCCTCTCCCGCACATCGGCAACGAAGGCCTTGACGACCTTCAGCGAGACATCAGCCTCGAGGAGCGCCAGGCGGATCTCGCGGAGGACCTCGTCGACCTGCTTCTCCGACAGGCGACCGCGTGTTCGGAGCCTCGTGAAGATGTCGTCGAGCCGGGTGGAAAGGGTGTCGAACATGTCTATCGAGAGTAAGCGACGAGCGCGGCGGTCACGAGCCCGATACCCACCACCACAAGGCCCCAGCGAGCTGCTGACTGCATCGGTCGCGTGTTCAGGAACATCTGATCGATGTCGTGACTTCGCATGTAGGCGAGGTCGATCAGGCCGGCCCCCACGAGGGCTACCCCGGCCGCCAGGGTCAACTCGGCACCTTCGTTGGCTCGATCGTCGCTGGCGAACTTGAACCACACACCACATGCCCCCACCAACAAGGCTTTTGCGGACAAGCGGATGACATCCCATCGATCGATCGGGCGCCGGTAGTTGGCCTCGCGGTCGTTTGGATCCCTCTTCTGACGAAGCGGATGCTGAGGATCACGCGCGCTGCGCATCAGCCGAACGTCAGGTAGGCCCCGAGGCCGGCGAGGACCAATCCCAGGATGGCCGAGCCGACCTGCAACAGGCCGAGGCGCTGGCCCTTGATGAGCGTGACCTCGTCGATGATCGCCCACGCCACCAGCACCGTGCCGAAGCCCACCATCACGCCCGGGATCACGCGGGCATCCCCCACCCACCGGTACAGCAGGTAGCCACCGAATACCGCGGCGATCCGCAGCGGTAGTCGGAAACGCGTCTCGATCAGAGGCCCACCCTTCATGCCGAGATGTACCTCTCCAGGCCTTCGCGCAACCCGATGGGGTGCACATCCAGCATGGTCTCGAGCGAACGAGCGTCGACGACACCATCTTGTGTCGCGAAGTCGACCGCAGCAGGCGTCAACGGAGGCTTAGGCAGGAGCAGGAGCGGCGCGGTTGCCACCTTCATCAGCGGAGCCGGGACCGGCAGGACGAATCGCTTCTTTCCCATCACTTCCAGCAACGTTCTGATCACCTCATCCATCGTCATCACGTCGGGACCGCCGATCTCGAACGTCTCTCCCCACGCGGCCTCCACTTCGAACGCCCGACACACTGCTTTGGCGATGTCCTCAACGAACACCGGCTGGATCCGCTGCGGCCTGACCCCCGGCTTGGGGACGATCGGCGACAGCCGGGCGATAGCCACGAACTTGTTGAGCGCTTTGTCCTCCGGACCGTACGCCCAGGAAGGGCGCAGGATGAAATGTGAGATGCCGCTTCGCCGGATGGCGACCTCGGCGAAGCCTTTCGCGCGGTACCAGGTCTTTTCGCTCGCCGGGTCGGCGCCTGCGCCGCTGATGTAAGCGAATCGCCGAACGCCCGAGTTCGTGGCCTCCCGTAATAGATGCTCGGTGCCCTGACGGTCGTAACGATCGAACGTCAATCCCTTCCGCGGTTGCTCAACTGGATAGTTCGGGAGCTGAACGGCCATCACTACGGCATCGAACCCCGTCAGCTTCCCGAAGAGGGAGGAGGGTTCGGTTACGTCCACGCGCTCACCGGCGCAACCGGCGAGTTGCGGGATAGCGGTCATCTTGTCCGGGTCGCGCGTCAGCACGCTTACTTCATGACCCCCGGCAACCAGGGTTTGGGTGATGTGCCGGCCCAGGAAGCCCGTGCCTCCCGCGACCGCGATCTTCACGAGAGAAGCGCGTCGACGAAAGTCTTTGGGTCGAAGGGTTCGAGGTCGTCGATGCTTTCTCCGACACCCACGAGCTTGATGGGTATACCCAAGGTGCGCTCGATCGTCAGGACGATGCCGCCCTTCGCAGTCCCGTCCAGCTTTGTAAGCACGACACCACTGACGCCGGTTGCCTCGGCGAACTCGCGCGCTTGCGTGAGGCCGTTCTGGCCCGCGGTGGCATCGAGCACGAGCAAACACTCATCGACGCTGCCTTCCTTCTCGATCACCCGGCGAACCTTGCCCAGCTCGTCCATCAAGGGAGTCTTCGTGTGGAGTCGCCCCGCCGTATCGACGATCAGGACATCGAGCTTGCGTGCTCTCGCGTACTGGGCTGCATCGAAAGCGACTGCTCCGGGATCCGCGCCCGGTTGATGCTTGATGACCTCGGCTCCGGCCCGCTCCGCCCACACCGCCAGCTGTTCGTCCGCTGCAGCGCGGAAGGTGTCGGCCGCGGCGAGCGCAACGGTGCGGTTCCGATCGGTCAGGTCCTTGGCGAGCTTCCCGATGGTGGTCGTCTTGCCGGTGCCGTTCACGCCTACGACGAGCCACACGGAAGTCCCTTCGGGCGCGAACGTGAGCGCCCGATCGGTCTCAGTGTCGAACAACGACACCATCTCCTCTGCGAGGAGACCCTTCAACTCCTCGCCCTGTGTGATCCGGCGTTCACGAGCCTTCGGCTTCAGGTCCTCGACCACCTGGGTGGCGACGTCGACCCCGAGGTCGGCCTGGATCAACACGGCCTCGATGTCCTCCCAGGTCTCGTCCGTGGGAGCGCCGTGCAGCGCCTCGCCGAGTCGGTCGGACAGGAACTTGCGGCTCTTGGACAGGCGGTCTCTGAGTGAGGGACGCTCCAAGACCGCTACAGAGGCTTCCTCCGCGACCGCTGCGTCCTCGCTCTTGCGAGTCGGTGGGGGGGCTTCCTCGCCCGCGCTTGGCGGTCCAGGCCGTTCGCGCTTCGAGAAGAACAGAACGCTTCCGACGATCGCTATCAGTGCAACGAAGATGAGTAACTCGGGGACTATCCCTTCAGGCATCAGCGCAGGTTACAAGCGTTATGCAGAGACTTCTTCCATGCGCTTCGCGACTACGCGGGACACGCCGTCCTTGGCCATCGTCACTCCGTAGAGGATGTCGGCCGCCTCCATCGTGCGCTTCTGGTGGGTGACGATGAGGACCTGGGCCCTCTCTTCGAGCTCGGAGATCAAACCCAGGAATCGCTGGAGGTTGACGTCGTCCAGCGCAGCCTCGACCTCATCCAGCAAGTAGAAGGGCGACGGGCGGGAGCGGAAGATGGCGAACAAGAAGGCCAGGGCGACGAGTGACCGCTCGCCTCCCGACAAGAGAGACATCTTTCGCACGTTCTTTCCCGCGGGCTTGGCTTCGATGTCGATGCCGGAGCCGAGCAGATCATCTGGGTCGACGAGCTTCAAGCGACCTTCCCCGCCCGGGAACAAACGCGAGAACACTCCTTCGAACTCACGCGCGACGGACTCGAAGGACTCGCGGAACACCTCGACGATCGTTGCATCGACCTCGAGAACCACCTTCATGAGGTCACGCCGCGATGACTTCAAGTCCTCGATCTGTTCTTGCAGGAATCGTTCGCGTTCGGCAAGCTCCGCGTACTCCTCCGCCGCGTGGGGGTTGACCGCCCCGAGACGCCGCATCTCGCGTTCGAGACGTTCGGCTTCAGCGCGCGCCTCCGGCTCCTCGAGAGGACCGAAAGCCTCGAGACGCGAGAGCTCGGCCAGTGTGAGCCCCCAGTCCTCCATCGCTCGTTCACCGATCGCTTCGGTGCGCGCGTGCGTCTGTGCTCTACGGACCTCGGCTTCGTTCCGTCTGCGGCCAACCTCCTCTAGACGCTGAGCCAGCTCGCGCTCGCGCATCCGCTGAGAATCCACCCGGTGCTCGGCAACACGAGCCTCCTCGCGTGCCGCATCGGCGGTCCTCTCGCACTCGATCGCCCAGGTCTCGGCGCGAGTGGCGGCCTCGCCGGCGATCACGGCAACCTGTTGAGCCCTGCGCTGTGCAGCGCGCAGTCCTTCGCGGAGGTCCTCCAATCCGGCCAAAGCGGTGTGGGCGTCGGCGATACCCGCCTCGGCTTCCTCCAGGCGCAACCGGGCGGCAAGTCGTCTCTCGTCGGCACCGCGGGCGTCCAGTTCCGCAGCCGTTGCCGCGGATGTAGCAGCAGCTACCTGCGACCGGGCACTCGCTAGGGCGTCCTCGGCCGTCGCTCGCACGCGTTGCATCTCTTCGTGGTCGGCGCGCCGTGCAGGTAATGCGGCGCGTTCCTCTGTTGCTTCACGCTCTGCGAGTGCCAGCGCCTCCTCGGCCCGGGAGAGTTCGTCGTTAAGTGTGGCCAGCTCTATCTCGCGTCCCTCGCGCCGCCGCCTCGCGCCACCCAGTCTTTCGGCGGCTCCGGACGCCAGCGCGTCGAGGCGACGGAGCTCCTCATCGTGCCGTGCGACGTCTTGCCACGCCCGCTCGATCGCAGCATCCGTCGCCGTGAGCAGAGCGCGGGTCTCGTCTTCCGATGTGGTGAGGGTTCGGACACGCTCGGCAGCTTCGGTCAGCAGCGGTTCCAAACGGGCCCCGATCTCGGCCCGTTCCCTGAACAGCTCGCTAACCTCTTGAAGAGTGTCGAGGCGAGCCACTGCGGCCGCCGAGCCGGCATGCTTGGACCCGAGGCGATCGCGCAAGCCGTCCGCCCGTTCGCGCGCCTGCTCGAGCTTTGTTTCGGCTTCCGCTGCCGTTTCGGTCGCGCTGTCGAGTTGGATCTCGAGGGCCGCCACTTCTTGTTCCGCCGTCTGCAGGGACGCCGACTCTTCCGTGGCGGAGTGCTCGATCATCTGACGGCGCTCGAGTGCAGCTTGCACGCGGGCTTGGATGGAGCCGATCGTCGCCCGCCCTGCGGCCTCTTGTCCTTCCGCCCGCACTAGCGCCTGAGCAGCGGCCGTCTCTTGCGCACGGGCTTCGCCCAAAGAGCGCTCGGCTTCGGCAACCACTTCTCGCTCGCGGCGGGACGTCTCGGCCGCGTTTGCTGCTTTCCCGGCCGCCTCTTCCGCTAGCTGCTCGAGTGTCCCGAGCTGCTCGTGCCAACGTTGTTTATCTGTTTCGAGGAGGCGGATCCGTTCGCGATAGCCCTCTTCCGTTTCGGCGGCCAAACGAACGCCGATGCTCGCCGCACGCTCTTGCGCCAGCCTGCCGAGGTTCGCCAGCCGATCGGCCGATCGTCCCATCCGGTAATAGGTCTGCCGAGCCTTCTCGGCCGCTCCCGCGAGTTGCTCGCGTTCGCCGCTGGCGGCCTCGAGACGGGCACGGATGCTGGCCAGCTCGTCGTTCAACAGTTCAGCGCGCTTCGCCTCCGCCTCCGGATCCGCTTGTGCCTCTTCGAGGGCTAGACGCTGTAGTTCGGAAGCAGACAATCTCTGGCGCAACTCGCGATGCCGGCCCATGAGCTCCGAATAGGCGGCCGCCGCGTGAGCCTGTCTCTTGAGCGGGCGGATGGCGCGCTTCAATTCGGTAAGGACGTCGTTCAGGCGAACTAGGTTCTCGTCGACCCTTTCGATCTTCTTCACCGACCGGTCTTTTCTGCGGCGGAACTTGCCGATCTGGGCAGCTTCTTCGATGAAGTCGCGGCGCTCCTCGGCACGTGCGTGAAGGATCGAGTCCAGTTGGCCCTGTCCAACCACGGTATGGATGCTCCGGCCGATACCCGTATCCGAAAGCAGCTCGGTGATGTCGAGCAACCGGCATGCCGCGCCATTGATCTTGTATTCCGATTGACCGTTGCGGTCCGTCGAACGGGACACCGTTACCTCTGTCAGATCCAGTGGCAGCACCCGGTCGGAATTATCGAGCGTGAGCTCGACCTCTGCGAGGCCCAGCTTCGAGCGGCCTTGCGAGCCGGCGAAGATCACGTCCTCCATGGATCCGCCTCGCATGGTCGAGGGGGCCTGGGAACCGAGGACCCACGACAAAGCATCTGCGATGTTCGATTTCCCGGAGCCGTTCGGGCCCACGATCACGTTCACGCCGGGCTCGAACTCGAGGATCGTGGGGTCGGCGAACGACTTGAAACCGGCCAGCCGGAGAGCTTTGACGAACATCCGAATCAACCTACTTGAGTCTCAACCCCGCCCAGGGGATTTAGCCCGAACGCCGGCGGGCTCGGCCGTCGGCGGAGAACAAGCGGCAATCTTTCGCTACTTCACCTTGAAGGTTTTCTCGTTCCTCGGCGGCTCCCGGTCGACCTGAACGCCGTCGACCCGGGCCCCCTTGGGGCCCGCCCGGCACAGCCCGACCACCCGGTAGACCTCGTCTCGAGGCCCTTCGAGCACCGCCTCGACTCGACCATCCCGAAGGTTCCGGACCCATCCGGTCACACCTTGCTCGATCGCTTTGTCCGCGATCGCCTGGCGGAAGCCCAGTCCCTGAACCTCGCCGTTGACGAATACGTGCACGCGGGTCTTATCTTCCAATTCGGATCCTCCTGATGCTCACGACTGACACTGGGGGCAGAAGTAGGTGGTGGCCCCATTCCATTCTTCTTTCAAGATGTCCTGACGACATCGCCTGCATGGTTCGCCGGCACGCTCATAGACCTTCAGTTCTAACTGGAACGCGCCGGGGTCTCCCTGCAGGTCGCGGAACTCAACCGAGCCCCACGTCGTCCCGCGCGCCTTCACCGCTTCCTGCAACGTCTCCATCAGCGCCCGGTACAGACGTCTGACGTCTTGCGACGAGAGCTTGTCCGACGGCCTGTCATAACGAAGGCCGGATACGAAAAGGATCTCATCGGAGTAGATGTCCCCGAGTCCACAGATGAACTTCTCGTCGACCATCAGCTCCTTCATCGACGCGGCACGCTCGTCTAGTAGTTGCGAGAAGTAATGCCAGGTGAACTGATGCGTCAAAGGATCGATCAGGAAGGGTTGCGCCTCCTTCAACTCCGCCAACTCTTCGAGTGGTGAGACGAAGACCTCGGCCCCGTGCCTCGGATCGATCAGACGCAGCTGTCCTCCGATCGTGAAGCTGATGATCACGTGGGTGTGCGTCACGACCTCTTCCGAGGCGCTGGTCTTTATCAAGGTCCCCGTTTGGCCCAGGTCGAAGACGATCGCTCGCTGGTTATCGAGCTCGAGCACCAACAACTTGCCGCTTCGTTCGACTTTTTCGACCTTGGCGCCATCGAGCAGCTCGGAAAACTCTTTGCGACGACCGTGCCTGCGTACGACTTTCATCGCATTGGTGCCGGGCCTCACTTCGGCGGTCTTGATCCGCCTCCCCACGACCTCTTTCTCCAGATCGCGCTTCAGTACCTCGATCTCAGGAAGCTCGGGCATCGTCACTCCCCTCATCCGCGCTCCGAGCGAAACTTTCGAGCGCTTCGGTAGCAGCCTTCTGTTCGGCTTCCTTCTTGCTGCGACCCGACCCTGAACCGTAGAGGTCGTCGTTCACATAGACGTGAGCGACGAAGTCCTTCTGATGATCCGGGCCCGTGGACGAAACCCGGTAACTGGGCATCGCGCCGAGATCACGGACCGACAACTCCTGAAAGGCCGTCTTGGCGTCGTAACGGGCCCGCGCGTTCGCGGACGCATCGATACGGTCGGTGAAGATCGGATCGAGCTGACGGGTCACTTCGTCGATCCCGCGGTCGAGATAGACGGCGCCGACGACCGCTTCGAATGTGTTGGCCAGCAGCGAAGCCTTTTCTCGCCCCCCGGAGGATTCCTCGCCCTTACCTAGACGCATCTGGTGTCCCAGGCCAAGCTCAGCGGCCACCGAAGCAAGTGCATTCGTGTTCACGACCGACGCGCGCAGCCTCGCCATCTCGCCCTCCGTCAGGTCGGGATAGCGCGTGTAAATGAGATCGGTCACGACCGCGCCCAAGATCGCGTCGCCGAGGAACTCGAGCCGCTCGTTGTGCTCGACCATGTCGTTCTCGAACGCGAACGAACGATGGGTCATCGCGAGCTCGTACAGGGAGTCGGGATCGGGAGACAGTCCGAGTGCACCGGCCTCCCGCACCGGACTAGTCTGTTTCGACAGCCTGGCGTCCTGCATAGAAACCACAGTTCGGGCAGACCCGATGCGGAAGTTTCGGCTGGCGGCATTGCGGACAGTTCGAGTACGTGGGTGCCTCCACGCGCCAGTGAGCGCGACGCATCCTCATCTTCGAACGACTCTTGCGTCTCTTCGGTACGGCCATGGTTTCCTCCCCGGGCTAGCTCGAAAGTTTGTCTTTGAGCGCATCGAGCCCAGCCCAGCGGGGATCGCGCTCTTCTTCGGTGCATGTACATAGACCGTCACCGATCACGCGCCCACAATTTGCGCATAGCCCGGAGCAGTCCTTTTCACAATGCGGGTTGAGCGGCAACGCAAGCGTCACGACATCCCGCAACATCGGTTCGATGTCGATATCCGTGCCGCGGATCTCGTAGAAGTCTTCAGTGGCTGCCGGCTCGTGTCCCGCGCCAGCGAACAGCTCACAGACCTCAACTTCGATCGGCGACGCGAACTCGGTGACGCAGCGTGCACAGGTGAGCTTCGTTGCCGCCTGCGCCCGGCCGGTAACCAACACGCCCTCGACGACGCTCTCTGCGCGCAGCCGGGCATCGATCAACTGTGGGTCGAGTCGCGCCAGTGCCGTCTTGACCCCATCGAGTGGAGCCGAGATGTTGAGATCCCTGTAGGAGCCCGGTTGACCGAGTATCTCGGCAACGGAGATCGTCAAACCTGACACGAGACGCGTCCCATCTGATTGAGATTCGAACGGGTGCCCGCCCGTAAGCGGGAGGCGATCATAACAAATCGCCCTTTTTTCCCAGACCCTTCCAGCTAAAACGTCGGTTGCTCGACGCCCTCGCCATCGAAGGGGGTCTGCTGGGGCGCCGGCCCCTGCGAGTCCTCCGGGGGGGCCGGATCGCCGCGCAGTTGCTCCCGGCCCCGCGCCACCGTCCCGATCGTCTTGTTCAAGAGGATCTCGAAAGCAGCGAGCTTCTGATCGATGTAGTCCTCTGCTTCGAGGCGCATCTTTGCCGCCCGTTCTTTCCCTTCCTCGACGATCCGCTCGGCGTCCCGGTGAGCCGCATTGACGATCTCCGTCCGGGACAGGAGCCGGTCCCGCTGCTCCTGAGCCTCGACGACGATCCGCTCCGCCTCCTTGCGCCCTCGGGCAAGTAGCTCGTCGCGATCGCGTGACATCCAGCGAGCCTGCCGAACCTCGTCGGGTACGGCTTCCTTCAACTGAGCGAGGAGCTCGAGGAACTCGTCACGATTGATCACCGCGCTCGACGACAGCGGTACGGATTTAGCCTCCTCAACGAGCAGCTGGAGCTCGTCGATCCTTTCGATCAGGTCCATCAGCCCACCTCTTCTGTTTGATTAGGGAGGATTTTCGCGTCTCCGAGCCTGCTCTGCTACCACCTCGGCCCCACCCCTGTCCGGAATGTCAGGTTTTGCGCTGTTCCAGTGCCTTGGAAACGCCCGGTGGAACGAGCCCTTCTATGGCCCCGCCGTAGCGAGCGACCTCTTTCACGAGGCTTGAAGACAAGAACGCCCATGAGGGCTTCGCCGTTACGAAGACCGTGTCCAGCTCGGGATAGAGCGAAGTGTTCATCTGAGCCATCTGCAGCTCGTATTCGAAATCGGAGACCGCTCGCAGACCTTTGACGACCACGTGGATG
>DASQLQ010000047.1:0-5818 GCA_035629935.1 Actinomycetota bacterium | reverse complement strand
AACGCGTAGATGTAAGCTAACGTCAGCGAACCGATTACCTTCACGTTCAATACGGTCGTGAACGCCGCTAGAAACGGCAGCCCGAAGTAGAAAACCATAAAGAATATCGTCGCCGGTATGATGAACGCCCTCTTGGCCCTAATCAGCTCCTTGAACGCCGACGTCTGTTCAACGCGTACCCACTCGTCTTGCCTCTCCACAAAACTCCTTCCCTCTCTCCGACCTGTTGCGCACTATATTGCAGAGCTGTACATGCAGTCAACCGTCTGACGTTGCGCGCATACGAGCGCGGCATGATCCCCGACCAAGGGATCATGCCGCGCCTGGATCAAGCCCTCTCTATCGTCACCTCGCAGGCCTTTAGTTCGGCGGTACCGGAATGTGAGTCTTCTCCGTCCGCAGTAGACTCGATGCCGGCGGTTAGTCCGAGGTAGAGGCGCGTACGCTGTCGAGGGCGGACGGGTCTTCCAGAGTCGAGAGATCGCCCGGATCACGGCTCTCGGCGAGCGCCTGTATGGAGCGCCGGAGCATCTTGCCGCTCCGTGTTTTCGGCAGCGCCTCCACGAAGTACACGCTTTTCGGACGCGCGATAGCCCCGATCTCCTTATCCACGATGTCCTTGATGGATTGCTCCAGCTCCGAACGTCCCTCCTCGGACTCTACTTTATCGCCATCCTTCGGGACGACGTAGGCGAGCACGGCCTGTCCCTTGTCTTCGTCCTTCACGCCGACGGTAGCGGCTTCGGCGACCTCGGGGTGATCGCTCATGGCCTCCTCGATCTCACGTGTCCCCAGCCGGTGGCCCGCGACGTTTATAACGTCGTCCGAGCGTCCCATGATGAGGTAGTAACCGTCCTCGTCCCGCACGCCCCAGTCGAAGGTCGAGTACAACGTCCGGCCCGGAAAGTCTGAGAAATACGTCTCGACGAACCGCTCGTCGTCGCCCCACACGGTGCTCATGAAACCGGGCGGGAGAGGCGGCTGGATGGTCAGGATGCCGCGCTCGCCGGTCTTCGCTTCCTCGCCACTCTCCTCGTTCACGAGCTTCAGGTCGTAGCCAGCACACGCGAAGCCCGCCGCGCCCACCCTGATCGTGGACGGGTCCAACCCTGGCAGGTGGCTGCTCAGGATCGGCCACCCCGACTCCGTCTGCCAGTAGTTGTCCCGCACCGTGACGCGCAGAGCCTCGGAAACCCAACGTGAGGTCGGCTCGTCGAGCGGCTCCCCGGCGAGGAACAGGTTGCGCAGGCTGCTGGTGTCGTGCTTCGTCATGTACTCCGGGTCCTGCTTTCTGAGCGCGCGGATCGCCGTCGGCGCCGTGAACATCGTATTCACGCCGTGCTCTTCGACGATGCTCCACCAGATGCCGGGGTCGGGACGTACAGGCAACCCCTCGTACACTATGGAAGTCATCCCGTACATCAAGGGCGCGTACACCGTGTACGAATGCCCGACCACCCACCCGATGTCCGACGCCGTGAACATCGTCTCACCGGGGTTCGACGCAAAGACGTGCTTCATTGATACGGTGAGTGCGACGGCGTGTCCGCCCGTATCCCTCTGCACGCCCTTCGGGGTTCCGGTCGTCCCTGAGGTGTAGAGGATGTAGCTCGGCTCGCTCGACTCGAGCCACTCGACGGGAACTTCGGTATTCGCGTGTTTCTCGCGCAGCCCGGCGTAGTCGCGGACACGGTCTCCGGCTTCGGGCTGATCGGCTTCGATGTCGCGGCTACAGACTACAACGTGTTCCGGTGGGAACTCGGAGCTTTCTATCGCTTCATCAACTAGCGGTTTGTAAGGGATGACGTTGCCACCGCGCTTGCCCGCATTGGTGGTTACCATAACCTTCGGTTTCGCGTCGTCGATGCGGGTTGCTAGGTTCGCGGCCGCGAACCCGCCGAAGACGACGGAGTGGATCGCACCGAGGCGGACGCACGCGAGCATCGCGAAGATCGACTCCGGCATCATAGGCATGTAGATCACGACCCGGTCGCCCCGGCTCACGCCAAGCTCTTGAAAGATGCCGGCGAAGGAGTTGACCTCGGCGTACAACTCACGGTAGGTGTACGTCCTCTGTTCGTCCGTCTCAGTGGAGACGTAGACGAGGGCGTTCTGGTCTCCGCGTTCTTCGAGGTGGCGGTCAACCGCGTTGTGGCAGATATTCGTCTCGCCCCCGACGAACCATTTGGAGAAGGGCGGGTTATCGTAGTCCAGGACCTTATCGTACGGCCTGTGCCAGTCGATAGCCTGCGCCTGCTCCGTCCAGAAATCCTCCGGGTTCTCCAACGAGCGGCGATGGAACTCCCGGTACTCCTCGATGCTCACTGTATGCTCCTCCTTTTAGCCGAGAGTGAACGGCGACATAGTTGGAACCCAACGGTCTTACGATTCATTGCGTATCAAAGTGCTGTCGCTTCCAGTGTGGGTTAAGCCATCTTTGGCAATCTACTTTCGGCACTCACTCTTGCCCTTCAATGCGGTATCAATGTCTCTCAATACTGGCCAAGCTCCGTCAGTGGTATTGGAGATCACGGTGACCTGCAGATCGTTGTCTCGATTCACGCTCGACTTGAACGAAACCCCCGCGTCGCAACCGGTGATGTATTCTTCGCGGTTTCGGCCCTCGCCCTCACAAGTCCAGAGTCCATGACCGTAATACGTGTGCTCCCCTTCCGTCTCGGCTTTCACGTAAGGCTGGACATAAATGTCAACCAACTCTTTCGGCAAGATCTCATACCCCCAGAAGGCGTTCCATAAGGTTGCGATGTCTTGCACGGTCGTAAATGCGCCTCCATCTGACGCCCCGACAATGGGGAGATTGAAGATATTCGTTCGCCAGCCACCCCCTTCCTCCACGTAGCCGATCGCTGTCTTCTCGGGGAGTTTGTTCAGCGCGAAATACCCGGACCGATTCATGCCGGTAGCCTTGAAGATCGCCTGCTCCACGAAATCTTGATACTTCAAGCCGGTCAGTTCTTCTATCACCACCCCCAAGAGAATATACCCACCATTCGAATAGGAGAAGCGTTCTCCAGGCGCGAATTTCATGTCCTCGTCTGGAAATGCGGCCAGATAGTCTCCTGGCCCTCTCAATTCGTACCACGGGATGCTGAGGACGAAATTGTCGAAGTCGGTTATCTTTTCTTCATCGTAGTAGTCCGGAATACCGGATGTATGGGTGAGCAAGTGCCTGATGGTGATCTCCTGCGAATAGCGCGGGAAATCGAGAGCAATGCAATCCTTCAACCTTGTGGAGAACGAGAGTTTCCCAGCTTCGATGAGTTTCCCGATGGCTAAGGCGGTGAAGAATTTGGTTCCCGAAGCGATGCCGAACCGTGTCTCCAACGTGTTTGCGACTTTATTGCTCCGGTCGGCATAGCCGGCAGATCTCTCATAGAGCAAAGTGTCCCGCCGGCGAATGGAGATGACCCCTGAAAAAGCATACTCTTCGATGGAAGTATCCAGTACCTTCTCGAGCCTGGCGTGTTCCATCGTCACCTTAGATCATCTGGCCGACGATACTTCCCCAACTCTGCCGTACCGCCAGGCGTGGCACAACCCCGAAAGAGGAATTATGCCGCGCCTGGCGGTTAAGCGTCGTTTGGATCACGCCTTCTCCATGCTCACCGCACAGGCTTTCAGCTCCGCGGTTCCCGACAGCGGGTCTATGGCGTTGATGGTCAGGACGTTGGTGGGTACCTGATCAGGGAAGCTGTAACCCATGAACAACAGCCCCGGCCGCACCCGATCCGTGACGCGGGCCTTTACTGCTTCGACGGTCCCGCGCCGGGAGCTGACCCGGACCATATCGCCGTCCTCGATGCCGTGCTTTTCGGCGTCTTCCTCGCAGATCTCGAGCAGCTCCTCGTTGTCTTTGACCTTCTTGTAGTCCTGGGTCATCGTGCCCGTGTTGTGGAAGGCGAGGCGACGGCCGGTCGTCAACTGGAATGGGTACTCCTCGTCCGGCATCTCGACCGGGCCTTCGTGGTCCACGGGCGTGAAGGGGGCCCGGTTCTCGACCTCTTCGGCCCACAGTTCCTCGTGCAGGAACACGGTCCCCGGTCCCGCCTTCTCGGCCACGTCGGCCGTGAGGGACCCACCGTCGGCGTTCTCGGCCCCTTTCGTGCTCGCCATGAGCTGCTCTTTGGGGGTGTTGTCGGAGATCTCCTCGAAGCTCCCATCCAGGCAAGGCCACTGGATGCCGCCGTACTTCTCCAGCCGCTCGTAGCTGATGCCGCTGAACTTGGGCGCGAGGCGGCGCACCTCGTCCCAGACCTCCTCGGCACTCTCGAAGTTCCAGTCGTATCCCATGCGACGGGCTATGTCGCGCACGATCATGATGTCGTCGCGCGCCTCGCCTGGCGGCTCGACCGCCCTGCGAACCCGCTGTACACGCCGCTCGCTGTTTATGACTGTCCCATCAGTCTCCGCCCAGCTCGCCGCCGCCGGGAGCACCACGTCGGCCATCCTGGCGGTCTTGGTCATGAGGATGTCCTGCACGACCAGGAAGTCCAGGCTGCCGAAGAGCTTCTCGTGTTTGTGCTCGTCGGCGTCGGACTGAACCGGGTTCTCCCCGATCACGTACATACACCGGATCTCGCCCTTCGATACGGCATCCATCATCTCGGCCTGGTTCAAGCCCTCGTGTTCCGGCAGGGGAGTGCCCCATACATCCTCGAAGAGCGTGTGCGCCTCTGGGTCGTCCCAGCTCCAGCCGCCGACCTTCTTGTCCGGCAGGGCGCCCATGTCCCCGCCGCCCTGCACGTTGTTCTGCCCGCGCAAGGGGTTGAGGCCGCTTCCGTATTTGCCCACGTGCCCGGTCAAGAGCCCCAGGTCGATGAGCGCGAACACGCCGTCGGCGCCGTTGTGGTGCTCGGTGATGCCCAGCGTCCAGTTCAGGGTCGCTTTGTCGGCGGTGGCGTACATGCGGGCCACCTCGCGGATGTCCTCCGCCGGGATGCCCGTTATCTGCTCGGCGTACTCGGGCGTGTACCCGGCGACCTTCTCCTTGTAAGCCTCGAAGCCCTTCGTGGCGCGTTCGACGAACTCCTTGTTGTACAGGTCTTCCTCGATGATGACGTGGCCCATCGCGTTCGCCAGGCAGATGTCGGTGCCGACGTTGAGGCCGAGCCACTTGTCGGCCTTCTTGACCTGATCTATCTTCCGCGGGTCGATGACTACCATCTTCGCGCCGTTCTTGATGCCGCGGCGCATGTGGTTGTAGATGATGGGGTGGCACTCCATCGTGTTGCTACCCCAGCAGATTATTACGTCGGTGTTCTCGAACTCCTCGTAAGAGGTGGTCGCCCCGCCCGCTCCAAACGTTGCCACCAGACCGGTGACGCTGGCGGCGTGTCAAGCACGGTTACATGAGTCTATATTGCTGTTCCCGAGCACCTGCCTGACGAACTTACCCGCCAGGTAGTTGAGCTCGTTGGTCGAGCGCGAGGAGCTGAATGCCCCGAAGGCGTATGGGCCGTGCTCTTCCTTGATCTCGCCCATCTTGCTCGCCACGAGATCCAGAGCCTCGTCCCACGAGGCCGGGACCAGTTCGCCGTCCTTGCGGATGAGGGGGCGCGTGATCCTCTTGTCGCTGTACAGGTGACGCCAGCCCTCGCGGCCCTTGATGCACGCCTCGCCCTTGCTGGAAGGGTTCTCTTTCTCGCCCGTCACCTTCTGGATGACGCCGCTCTCGACCTTCAGGGTCAGGCCGCAGCCCACGCCGCAGAAACCGCAGATAGTAACCACTTCCCGCGTGCCGTTGGCCCTGCCGTTCTCCGAAACCTTCTCCGTCGCCGTCGCCATGCGGCTCACCCCT
>DASQLQ010000046.1:0-5877 GCA_035629935.1 Actinomycetota bacterium | reverse complement strand
CCCGGTCGCCGAGTTCGCTGCGACCAACAAACACCTCGAGATGAGGTTCTCCGTGTTCATTGAGACTGCAGACGGCAAGATCGTGGCGCACCGGACCTACTTCAATCAACTCGATCTCGTTTACCAACTGAACCTGTTCGGCGACGTCAAGCGCTAGTCGCAGTTAGTCTCTTCCTCGCTGCCGGTGCAGGTATCGAAGCCTTCGCCGCCGTCGATCTGATCGACCCCGTCTCCGCCATCGACGGTGTCGTCGCCTTCGTCGCCCGAGAGGGTGTCGTCTCCACCTTCGCCTTTGAGCACATCGTTGCCGGCTTGCCCGCGGATGAGGTCGTTGCCCTCGCCGGCGACGATCGTGTCGTTGCCGGGAGCGCTGGCTGAAGGATGTCCGGGAGCCGTATCTCCGTCCAGGATGTCGTTGCCGAGCCCGCCGCTCAGAGTGTCGTCGCCCGAGCCTCCTTCGAGCTCGTCGTCGAAGTCGCCCCCGTATAACGAGTCGTTACCCGCCTCGCCGAACAGATCGCCGCTTCCATCCACGACGGACAAGATGTCGTCGCCGGCGTTTCCGTGGAGGATCTCGTCGCCGTGCCCGGAGATGACATCGTCTCCACCACCACCGTTGAGATGCACGTAACCAACTCCGCCGGTGAGCTCGTCGTTATCCGGCCCCCCGAACGCAGCGGTCGCGTCGCCGCTCGCGTTGATCTCGTCGGTGCCGACCCCGCCTCGAAGACCTTCGTAGTCACCATCGCCGTCGTCGAGAACGTCGCGTCCCGACCCACCACAGATGAAGTCCGTTCCTCCGCGGCCGAGGATCCGGTCCCGGCCCCCGAGTCCAACGATCACGTCGTTTCCCCGCGTCCCACGGATCGTCTCTGAACCGGCGTCACCCACGATCGTCGCGGGACGCCCGAAGCAAGTGCGGGCGGCCGCCGCGGGAGAGACTGGAGTAACTCCCACGGCGGCTCCCACGACCAGCGCGGCGATGAAACCGCGCATCCCCTTGTTCAACTTTCGCAATTCAGTTTGCTCTCGGCACTCGCACACGAGTCGTTCCCCGTGCCGCCGTCGACGTAGTCGGTACCGAGACCACCGTCGAGCGCGTCGTCTCCGGCGCGGCCCTCGACCACGTCACCGCCACCACCACCGTTGATCGGGTTGGAGTCGTCGTTGCCTCGAAGGAAGTCCGTCAGTGCGGATCCCGTTAAACCCTCGATAGACAAGAGGTTGTCGGAACCTTCGCCCGTCGCGAAACCGGCTTCGAGGTCGGCCGTGATCGGCTGTATCGCCAACGTGTAATCGGCGATGTCGATGCCGCCACCACCATCCATAATGTCGTCACCGTCGTTGCCGATGATCACGTCGTCGCCTTCGCGGCCCGTCACCTGATCGACACCCGGGCCTCCGCTGAGGATGTTCGTGTTCGCATCTCCGGCAAGCTGGTCGTCGCGGATCCCACCGATCAGGTTCTCGATCGCCACGAATTTGTCGATGCCCTGCCCGTCGGAGGTTCCGGCTTGCAGGTCGGCGATGATCATGCGCCGCGCCAGCGTGAAGTCGACCGTGTCAGAGCCATCGCCGCCGTCGAACGTGTCGTCGTTCGTCCCTGCGATGAACCGGTCATCACCCTCGTCACCGTTGGCCGTGTCGGCCCCACCGGCATCGGCGAGGAGGTCATCACCCTCGCCGCCCGACAAGGTGTCGTCACCGAAATTCGATTGAAGGTCGTCGTCGCCTGCAGCCCCCGCCAAGGAATCGTTGCCGGTGCCACCGATCAACACGTTCACCTCTGCGTCACCGGTCAGGGAATCGTCGAAGCTCGACCCAAGCAGGTTCTCGACCGCAGTGAATGAATCGGAACCCTGACCCGTCGCCGTTCCGGCTCCGAGATCAGCAGTCACACCAGTAGCTGAGGAAGTGAAGTCGACGAGGTCGATCCCGACCCCGCCGTCGAAATGGTCGTCACCGTTGCCCCCGGTGAGAAGGTCGTTGCCATCAGCGCCGAGCACCTGGTCGTTACCCGAGCGGCCCCCGATAACGTTCGTCTCGGCGTTGCCGGTCAGCACGTCGTCGTATCCCGAACCGAAGACGTTCTCGAGGTTGATGAGTTGGTCGTTGCCCTGACCGGTCGAGCGCTCGCGCTGCAGGCTCGCGTCCACAGGACCAGCCGCGCTGCCGAAGTCGGCGACGTCGATGCCTTTCTGGCCATTCATCCGGTCGTTGCCGTCACCTCCGTCGAGGATGTCGCCCTGCTGCACCAACGTCGGTTCGGCCTCGAGGACCTCGGGCGGGTAGACGGGCTCGTTGCCACCTTTGAGCACGTCGTTGCCCCCACCTCCACGCAGGGTGTCGCTTCCTTGACGGCCGACGAAATGGTTGTCGGCGCCATCACCGATCAAGGTGTCGTTCCCGTAACCGGCGCGGATGTCCTCGACGCTCTTGATCGTGTCATTGCCCTCGCCGGTGGCCGTCTGGGCTGCGAGGTTCACGATGATCGAACCGTTGTAGGAGAGCCCGTAGTTGGCGAAGTCCCTGCCCGGCCCTCCATCGAGCACGTCGTCACCCGCGGCACCGATCAATTCGTCGTCGCCGCCACGCATCTCGAGCTTGTCGCTTCCGCTTCCCCCATAGAACTCGTTATCGGCGCCGTTCCCGCGCAGCACGTCGTCCTTGCGCGAACCGAACACATCCTCGATGTTCTTCAGCCGGTCGTTGCCCTGGCCGCGAGCGCGGCCCGCTTGCAGGTCGAGTGTGATCGAGGTCTTGTTGTCGCCGTAGTTGACCTGGTCCGTGCCGGCGCCGCCGTCCATCCGATCGTCCCCGTCATTCCCTTGGACGCGGTCTTCGGCTGCGCCGGCATCGATCCGGTCGTTACCTCCGTTGCCCTCGATGTAGTCGCGGTTCGGGCCGCCGGTCAGCCGATCGGCACCCTTGCCACCCTCGAGGAAGTTCTCCTCCTGGATCTTGCGCTTCTTGTCGCCCTTGCCGTGGACCTCGAAATAGCGCTCCGTTGCGCCCACGATCCGGTCGTCGCCGGAACCACCCTCGAGTCTGTCGTTGTTCGTGCCGCCATCGATGCGGTCGCCCCCACCTCCACCGTTGATGGAGTCGGGGCCGCCGCCGCCATCGACGCGGTCGGCTCCGCCACCGGAGCGGATGTTGTCGCTTCCATCACCGCCACAGACGACGTCATTTCCGCCGAGGCTCTCGATGTCGTCGCGGCCGTCCAGCCCGACGATCACGTCGGCACCGGGCGTTCCCTTGAGCGTGTCGTTGCCTTTCGTGCCCACCTTCGTGGCTGCCCGACCCATGCACGATGCCTGCGCGTGAGCGCTCGGCAGCCCATAGGCGGAGACGGCTACGACCACCACGGCTGCGGCCGCGGCAGTGAAGAGTTGCTTGGATTGCATGTGACCCCCTGGCTTTGATCTGGCTCTATTTGGACTCATACCCAAAAGACGGTCGGGGAGCGTCCTACGTTGCTTGCCTGCCTGAAGGTCCGATTTGTCCTATGTATGAAAAGAAGGGGCCCCCCGATCGCCCCTATGTGTTCAAAGAACGGGGGTTATTTTCGCCAGCGGGGGGCGGACGGGTCGTAGGTGTAGAGCTCGGGGCGGATGTAGTCGTCCGGGTCGTAGGTGTAGACGAGCTGCGGCCGGATCTTCTTCGGGATGCGCTCGATCTCGTCCCTCACGTAGGGCTCGAGATCCCTTGCGTTGTCACCCGCGACGGCGACGAAGTTGTCGTGGTGGTTCGCGGCATAGATCTTCGGCCTGAGCACTCGGATGTACTGGCCGAGGCTCCGCATGCAGTTGGTGACCTGGCCGAAGGCAAGGACGGGGCCGGTGTGCACGTCGGTCGGCGGGAGAGTCTCGAGCGCCTTCACGGCTTCCGGAGCGTCCTCTTCGAGCTTGCCCGAAGTGTCGTGCCACGTAAGAGCGAAGTCACCCAGGCGGAACTGATACAGGATGTTTGCGCCCCGGGTCGTTCCCCAGGTCGTCATCGAGATCAGGTCCTCGGGTGACGGTGGGTGGGCCGCGGTGTCCTGCGCGTTCCAGATAGGGGGGCAGGGGGTGCGATCTCCCTCGTAGGACTCGACCGACGAGTGCACGTGCGTGACCGCACTGATCTCGACACCGGGGATCAACCTCAACTCCTTGCGGAGCCCCGGCGGAGCGCCCTCGGGTGCTGCCTCGATACAGGGGATCGAATCGTCCCCCGTTTGCGACCTAGCGATCTCGCAATGTTCTGGGCTGCCCACGACCTTTGCGCCGCTACCTGCGGCGATGTCCCCGAGGTCGGCCGCGTGATCGAAGTCACCATGGCCGATGAAGACGTACTCGGGATCGAGATCGATCAGCTCTTCCGTCGTCGTGGGGACGTAGTTGCCCACGGACCCCCGCACCCTCCATGCATCGAGGAACACAACGTGTCCGTTGAAGGCGGCGGCAAAGCTCGATACCGAGAACCACGACAGGATCACCCGATCCGATCGCACCGAGCCATCTGGTCCCACGTTCTCGGCCCCGAAGAACTTCTCTCGGGCGGCGACCATGTCTTTGTTGGCGCCCACGGCAGGCGAGGCCGGGAGGCCTACGGCCACTGCGGCAACCAGAGTCAGGAGCGCACATGAGAAACGTCTGATCGACATGGAACAAGGGTTCGACGCTGGGGCCTGAGACTCCTACTTAGTACCTACGACTCCCAGGGACAGGGCGGGGAACTGGAAGCCCGAGTCGTTATGGAAGGCTTCGGCGGACGCCCGGGCCGACTCCTTGATCGCCGTTCGCTCCTCCTCGCTCATCTCTTGGAGTTTCCCGGCAGCGCTCCCGGAAAGCCGCGATTGCATCGCCCAGTAGGAGTCGAAATCGTCGAAGTCGTAGGTGAAGGGGATCTCCTCGATCTCCACCGACGCGAAGCCGGCCCCCTCGACCTTGGCGCGCAGTACCGACGGATCCGCAAGCGAGAACACTCCGCCGGGGCCGAACGGATCGTCTCCCATAACTATCCCGGCCTGCATCAAAGCCATGCCGAACACCATCAGCCACGCGTTGCGCTCCATTGGCCCCCACACCGCGGCGACAACGTGCCCTCCATCACCCAGCACGCGATGTGTCTCCTCGAACGCCTTGTCTGGCTCGGGCATGAGCATGTATCCGAAGCGGCACGCAACTCGATCGGCGAACTGGCTCTCCAGGGCCAAGGCTTGCGCATCGAGGACACGGAAGTCGACGTCTTGTGCACCCAGAGCGGCTGCATGTGTCCGGGTCGCGTCGACCATCTCCGGAGCGAAGTCACTCGCTACGAACCGGACGCCGGGAGCCAGACGTTCGTGGATCTGCATGCTGAGGTCGCCGGCACCGCACGCGAGCTCCAGGACCGATGTGGCTTGCTCGAGCTCGAGGTGCTCGAGCATCCAGTTGGCCACCGGCGCGACCTTGACCTTGAAGTCGTCCGCGTACGACAGCCAGGCAGGGGCTACTGCGCCCCATCCCTTCAGGCTGTCTTCATGGATCCGCCGGGCATCCTCCACGAGGGAAAGAGTAGCCGCCGGGCCCTCTGCTGGCAGAGGGTGTGTGAGTTACTCGGGTGCGTAGTCGGCGTCGCCCTCATGCGCCATGGCATAGAGGCCGTCGTGGAGCACACCTTTGAGCTCGAGATTGCCGATCTGTGCATCGCCGAGAACCGAGACCGTCTCGCTGCCGTCTTCTTCCTCGAACACGATGACCGCAACCGCTTCGCGCACACGACGATTCGATCCTGTGGCGTCTGTGCCTTTGGATCGCTTGTGCTCGACGATCGTTGCCATGTCCTCGAGGCGCTCAGCGAGGGCCGGTATCGATTTGCTTCGACTGTCAGACCGCAATGACTTCCCTTCCA
>DASQLQ010000045.1:0-36116 GCA_035629935.1 Actinomycetota bacterium | reverse complement strand
GCCTTGCCTAGGTCTCCGTCGCGCTCGGCGCGCTCGGCCTCGCCTTTGACCTGCTCCATCTCGGCCTTCAGCGTCCGGATCTCGTCGATGGCTTTCTTCTCTTGCTCCCAATGGGCCTTCATCCCGTCCATCTGTTCGTGGAGGGACGCGAGTTCCTCTTCGATGCCGGCGAGGCGATCTTTGGAGGCGGAGTCCTTCTCCTTCTGAAGCGCAGCCTTCTCGATCTCCATCTTCTTTGCCTTGCGGTCGAGGATGTCGATCTCGGTAGGCATCGAGTCGATCTCGATGCGCAACTTCGACGCGGCTTCATCGACGAGGTCGATCGCCTTGTCGGGCAAGAAACGGCCGGTCACGTACCGGTCCGACAGAACGGCTGCGCCGATGAGCGCTGCATCCTGGATACGGACACCGTGATGTACCTCGTAACGCTCCTTGAGGCCGCGCAGGATCGCGATCGAATCGGGCACTGATGGCTCGTCCACCAGAACGGGCTGGAACCGGCGCTCGAGGGCAGGATCCTTCTCGATGTGCTTGCGATACTCGTCCAGTGTCGTGGCTCCGACCATCCTGAGCTCACCCCGGGCAAGCATCGGTTTGATCATGTTGCCGGCATCGACCGCACCTTCCGCAGCTCCGGCCCCCACGATCGTGTGCAGCTCGTCGAGGAACGTGATGATCTCGCCCTCGGAGTCGGCTATCTCCTTTAGGACGGCCTTCAGCCGCTCTTCGAACTCGCCGCGGTACTTCGAGCCGGCCACCATCGAGCCGATGTCGAGCGAGATCAAGCGTTTGTTCTTCAACGACTCCGGCACGTCACCGGCCACGATGCGGTTGGCCAGGCCTTCGACGATCGCGGTCTTGCCCACGCCGGGCTCGCCGATCAGAACGGGATTGTTCTTCGTCCGGCGAGAAAGAACCTGGATGACGCGACGGATCTCGTCATCCCGCCCGATCACCGGATCGAGCTTCCCTCTACGCGCCGCCTCCGTGAGGTCGCGACCGAAGCGCTCGAGCGCTTGATATTTCTCCTCCGGGGTTTGGTCCGTGACCCGCTGGGAGCCGCGGATCTCCTTCAGAGCCTGGAGCACCTTCCTGCGATCGATCCCGGCCTCGGTTAGAACCGCCGCCGTGTCACCGCCCTCTTCGAGGATGGTGAGGAAGAGGTGCTCGGTCGAGACGTAAGCGTCCCCGAGACCTTCCGCCTCCTTGAATGCCTTCTCCAGTACGGCTTTCAGGCTCGCACCGAGGTAGACCTCGACCTGGCCATAGACCTTGGGCTGTGTGTCGAGCACACCGTCCAACCGGACCGCGATAGCGCGCGGAGAGGCTCCGAGCTTTTGCAGCAACGGATAGATGACACCTTCGGCCTGGCGCAGCAATGCCGCCAGCAGATGGGCGCTTTCGACCTGCTGATGATTCAGCTCGGTCGCGAGTCGCTGGGCTTCTGCGAGTGCCTCTTGTGACTTAACCGTGAGTTTGTTGAGATCCATGTTGGTTCACCTCTTTACCAAGTTGTTAACCGCCGATGGGCGGAGCCGGCCATGCCCGGCGGCGTCCGGCCTCGTCGACGAAATCCGCTTTCATCGCGCGGCGCACTCGACGTACGTCGCGGAGTGGAACCATCGAGTTGTGGTCCCGTGCTTCCATGAGCTCCTGCAACTGTTCCTGCAGCTGAGCGACCGCCTGCATCGCTCGCTCGTGATGCGATTGGAGCCGGGCGATATCGTGCTCGAGCTCCATGACGCGCATCACGCCGGCGAGGTTGAGCCCCTCCTGCGTGAGCGCCTGGATGCGGCGCAGCCTCGTTATGTCGTGATCCGAGTAGCGCCGGGTATTGCCCTCGGTTCGTTGCGGGTTGAGCAAACCCTTGCGCTCGTAAACCCGAAGGGTTTGCGGATGCACACCGGCCAGCTCCGCGGCGATCGAGATGACATAGGTCGCTTGGTTCGGATCGTTCATTCTTCCTCTCCTCGCCATGCCGGCCTCCTAGGACGCCTGGTTCGCTCGCGCCTTCTCGAGGTGCTTCTCGAGATCAGCGCGAGGCGAATCCTTGTGTATCTCTGCGAACTGCTCCAGCTGCTGTTTCTCTTTCTTGCTGAGTTTCGTGGGGACATGAACCTCGACGGTCACGAGCAGGTCTTTGCGGCCACCATTGGCGGCGGGCCCCCCTCGTCCTCGGACACGCAGCTTCTTTCCGTGCTGCGAGCCACCGGGAACCTTCACGGTGACCGAACCATCGAGCGTCGGAACTTCGACCTTCGTGCCAAGGGCCGCCTCCGCGATCGTCACCGGGACCTTCACGGTCAGGTCGCCCGTCGCGCTGCGGCCGAAGATCGGGTGCGGTTCGACACGAACTCGCACGTAGAGGTCCCCCGAAGGGCCACCGTTGTCGCTGGCGGCGCCTCTACCGGCGACCTTGATCCGCGCGCCATCGCCCACACCGGGTGGGACCTTGGCTTTGGTTCCTTGTGGAAGGGTCACGGTAGTTCCGTTGATCGAGTCCTCGAAGCTCAGACGAACTTCTGTCTCGAGGTCGTCCCCGCGCCGAGGCCGGCGCGAGTCTCGGAACCCGAAGCCCCCTAGGAGGTCTTCGAACACACCGCCTTGATCGCCCAGGATGTCTTGCAGATCGCCGATGTTGACGCGCACGTTGCCGCGGCCCCCGCCACCGGGACGGAATCCATAAGCTCCCCCGCCCACCCCCGCGTCCGCGTAACGGCGGAACTCGTCGTACTCCTTGCGCTTCTCGTCATTCGACAGGATCGAGTGAGCTTCCGTGATCTCCTTGAACTTCGTCTCGGCGCTCGCGTCTTCCTTGTTCGCGTCGGGGTGGTACTGCTGGGCGAGCTTGCGATACGCCTTCTTGATCTCGTCTTTGGTTGCGTTCTTCGACAAGCCAAGAACCTTGTAGTAGTCCTTCTCGAACCAATCTCTTTGAGCCATGGCTATGCCTCCGCGACTTCCTCCGCGGAAGCCTGAGGCTCGGGGGGCCGTGCGACGACCACGGTCGCTGCTCGCAGCAGCTGATCACCCAAGCGGTAACCGGCTCGGTGGACCTCGGTAACGGTCTCCTGTGTGACCGACTCGTCCTCTCGAGACATGATCGCCTCGTGGACCATCGGGTCGAAGGCCTGCCCCTCGGCCGGAATCTCTTCGAGGCCCGCGGCTTCGAGGACGGTCTTGAGCTCGCGATAAACGAGCGCAACGCCCTCTCCACCTTCGCCATGAGCGATAGCGAGCTCGAAGTTGTCGAGCACCGGCAACAACCGCTCGACGAGTTTTGAAGTAGCCCGCCGAGCAGTGTCGCTCTGCTCGCGCATCATGCGCTTGCGGTAGTTCTCGAACTCAGCCTGAACCCGCTGCAGATCTGCGAGATACCCGGCCTCAGTCCCTGCAACGTTCTGAGCCGAAACTGGATCGTCGCCTCCCGAGGAGCGCTGGGGGTTGGTGTGCGCTCCGAGGGAGGTCGATCCGGTTTCGGCGGGGGCCGAATGTCGTTTGTCCTTAATGGTCACTCTCTTCACGTCCTTGCGATCTGTCATCAGGCGCTCTGCTGCTCGCCGCCCTCGTCCACGACCTCGGCGTCGACGACTTCGTCGTCACCGGGAGCCGCTGCCCCAGTCGTTCCGGACGCTGCCTGCTGGTTCTGGGCCTGCTGATACAGAACCTCGGCGAACTTCTGGGAGGCGGTCATGAGCGACTCGCTCGTCTGACGGATCTTGTCGACGTCCGAACCCTTCAATGCCTCTTTGGCATCGGTGAGGGCGTCCTCAACCAGCTTGCGGTCGGATTCGTCGAGCTTCTCGCCCTGCTCTTTGAGCGTCTTCTCGGTTTGGTAGATGACGTTGTCGGCCTGGTTGCGGACCTCGACCTCTTCGCGGCGCTTGCGATCGTCATCCGCGTGAGCTTCGGCCTCCTTGACCATCCGGTCGATCTCGTCGTCGGCGAGTTTCGTTCCGCCGGTGATCGTCATGGACTGCTCCTGACCGGTGCCCAGATCCTTGGCGTGCACGTTCACGATGCCGTTGGCGTCGATGTCAAACGTGACCTCGATCTGAGGCATCCCTCGCATAGCGGCGGGGATGCCAACCAGCTGGAACTTGCCCAGCGACTTGTTGCGGTGAGCCATCTCGCCCTCACCCTGCAGGACGTGGATCTCGACCGACGGCTGGTTGTCCTCTGCCGTCGTGAAGGTCTCGGAACGCTTGGTCGGGATCGTCGAGTTGCGCTCGATGAGACGGGTGAAGACGCCACCCTTGGTCTCGACACCCAGCGACAGCGGCGTGACGTCGAGAAGGAGAACGTCCTTCACTTCGCCGCGCAGTACACCAGCCTGAACCGCGGCACCAACCGCCACGACCTCATCGGGGTTGACACCCTGATGCGGGTCTTTGCCACTGAGCTCCTTGACCAGTTCGCGGACCTGCGGCATGCGAGTCGACCCGCCGACCAGGATCACGTGGTCGATCGCGGACATCTCGATGCCGGCGTCCTTGACGGCCTGCAAGAAGGGGGTCTTGCACTTGTCGAGCAGGTCCTCGGTCATGCGCTCGAACTCGTTGCGAGACAGTGAAACGTCGAGGTGCAGCGGGCCTTGCTCAGTCGCGGTGATGAACGGCAGATTGACGTTGGTCTCCTGCGTCGAAGACAACTCGATCTTCGCCTTCTCTGCGGCCTCCTTCAGACGCTGCAGCGCCATCTTGTCCTTGGACAGGTCGACGCCACTCTGGTCCTTGAAGGTCTTGACCAGGTGATCGATGATCCGCTGGTCCCAGTCATCCCCACCGAGATTCGTGTCTCCGTGGGTGGCCTTGACTTCGAAGACACCCTCGCCCAGGTCGAGCAGCGAGACGTCGAACGTCCCACCCCCGAGGTCGAACACGAGGATCGTCTGGTCGCCCTCGCTCTTGTCGAGCCCGTAGGCCAGAGCAGCAGCGGTCGGCTCGTTGATGATGCGCAATACCTCGAGACCGGCGATCTGACCGGCTTCCTTGGTGGCCTGGCGCTGTGCGTCGTCGAAATACGCGGGGACGGTGATGACCGCTTCGGTGACCTTGTCGCCGAGATACGCCTCGGCATCGGTCTTGAGCTTCATCAGAACGCGCGCAGAGATCTCCTGCGGGGTCCACTTCTTGCCATCGATCTCGACCGCGTCGGACGTGCCCATCTTTCTCTTGATGCTGCGGATCGTTCGGTCTGGGTTGGTGATCGCCTGACGCTTGGCGACCTCACCTACGAGGATCTCGCCCCCCTTGGAGAAGGCGACGACGGACGGTGTGGTCCGGCCCCCTTCTGCATTGGGGACCACTGTGGGCTCCCCGCCCTCTAGAACGGCGACCACGGAGTTGGTCGTACCGAGGTCTATACCTACTGCCTTAGGCATGGTTTCCTCCTGTTGTGAAGAGACTGAAACTTGATGTGCCTCAGATTATAGAATCTGAGTGTAATGCCATCAACCTTGGAGAGGAGAAGCATATTCCCGCCCATACGGTCCTCCTGGTAAGCCGTGATCTGAATGCGCGAGCCCGCGTGGAAGGGGCCGCCCCCGATGGGGCGACGGTCGCGGTTCGGTCCCGCTTGGAGGGGGTAGCTCGTGGGGTGACCCTCGTTCTGCTGGATCTGGATGCCGGCGGAGACGAGCTGGTGGCCAGCGTGACCGAGCTGAGCCAGAACTCGCCCGGTGTTCGATGGGTCGGCTTCTTCTCCCACGTCGCGGAGGACCTTGGCCGCAAGGCGACCGCTGCGGGGATAGAGGCGATACCCCGGGGCCGCTTCTGGAGGGAGCTGCCGAAACTCCTGCGAAGTAACTAAGAAGAGGTTGGCTCGTCCTGGCTCGAGTCCCCAGAGTCGGCGGCGTCGGGGCCGTCGACAGGAGCTTCGGTGGGTTGCGTCTCGTCCTGTGGCTGCCGATCCGGTTCGTCGCCGCGTCGTTCCATGTCGTCTCCGTCCGTTAGGTCCTAGTAGCGGGTCCATGCCAGTCTAGGAGCATGAGACCTATGGGCACGCTGGCCGCCGCCCTCCTGATCGTGGTCCTCGGATCAGGACCGGCCACGGCGGCCTGCGCTCCCCTGCCCCCCCTGCGAGAAAGCCTTGGTGAGGCCCAGGCCGCGTTCGTCGGGATGGTGGTTCGAACAACGGATGAGGACCGCAAGGCTGTCGTCAACGTCGAAAGCATCTGGCTCGGCCCCCGACTTCCCGCCACCGTTGAAGTCTTCGGCGTTCCGGACGTCGCGGGGTCTGCCGAAGTAAGCCTGGCCACCTCCGAGGACCGCACGTTCGAGACCGGCGAACGATACCTATTCGTCCCGGAGAACACTCAGCCCCCCTTCAGCGACAACGCATGCACGGCTACGACCCTGTACACAGACGACGTCGCAAGACTGGAGCCGGATGGGGCCATCAGCCCCGCCGGCAGTCGCTCTGCGACCTGGATCGGCCTGCTCGCCGCTCTGGCCATCTTCGGCCTGTGGCAAACGAGACGTGCCCGTCGAAGCGCGGAGGCCGTGAAGCTCGACTAGTTAGAGGTCTTCGTCCTCGTCGACCTCGACATCCACATCAGTGTCTTCTTCGACGTCGACATCGTCGTCGTCCAGGTCCACGTCGCCCTCGTCCTCGGTTTCGACTCCGTCTTCATCGGTATCGATGTTCGCCTCGCAAGCGGGCGCGAAGAGGAGAAGTACGGCGCCGAGAGCCGCAAGCGTCCGATTCCACGTTCGAGGATCACTCTCGGCGGTTGCCTCGGTCATTTCCTTAACCTCCGTCATGGGCTGAACCTCTTGGACTTGCCCTTACGGCAAGAGACGTCTCCCACGTCGCGGGCAGGGGCGGTTGCGAAGAAGCGACCCTTGGGTTTGACGCCTCGGATCTTCCACGCGCCGTCCCTCTGGCTGACGGTCCGTCCAACGGTCTTGGCTTTACCGCTCTTGCGTACCTTCTTCAGGATGACGTCACGGCCTCGCTCACAGTTCTGGTTCGGCGACTTGACCTTGCCTCCAAAGCGATCGCGCGGATCGGTCGTGCGGGTGGACGCCGCCTTGTAGTTGATCGACACCTTCGTCGGGCAGTCTTGGCCCTGGCCGCTAGTGGGTGAACCTTGAGGGGTCCCCGTGCCCGAACCGGTAGGCGAGGCGGATGACTCGTCCTCCCCCGGAAGGATCGTGGACAGGTTTGGCAAAGGCCCGTCATCGGTGCTCGAAGGCGACGCGCTCCCGCTGCCCGAAGGGCTGGCGGTCGATTGCGCCGGTACCGGAAGCTGATCGACGGGAGCGGTTTGTGCCCCCGTTGGTGACCCAGACCCGGAGGGTTGAGTCGTTGAGGTTGGTGTCGGAGAGCTTCCCCCGCCGGTGGCCGAACATTCGGCTGCCGCAGGTGAGATCCCCACGTTAAGGATCCCGATCGCTCCGACAACGACGGCGATCGTCAGGCCGAAGCCCAAGAACCTCGTGCGTTGCTCAGTCATTGAATTGCCTCCCCGCTCCTATTGGCTCAAGAGGGGTTTTTACCCGCCGCGAGGCACCGGCAACCGCGCAGAAGCGCCGGTCAGAGCTTTTTTTCAGCCGGCGGAAGCTGGATGAAGGTACGGCTACCTATTCGGGATCGGCGGAGATGAGCTGTAAAGGCAGTTGTAGAACACCACCGAATCGCCGGAGGGCTCGCCCAAGAAGAGCTGATCCGACTCGACTCGATAGCTTCCGGGTTTGGGAGCGACCTCCGTTGAAAAGACGCCTTTCTCGTTGGTGGCGAACTTCTTCTTGGTCACCCATTTGCTGCCCTTCTTCTTCACCAGGAACAGCTCTTGGTTTGCTACGCAACCCGAAAGGTCGGCGCCCTCCATCGATGTGGTCAGTTTCATGTTTCCCGACACGACCAACTTCCCCGCCTTGTCTCTCAGGATGAGCCTGGTCCTCCGGGAGATGTCGGTTCCCGAGACGCAATCGCCGCCATCACCGGAAGCCGAGCCACGATAGAAGCACCCCACGTGAGCAACGATGTCCGTCACGTGCACCCACACCAATCCGCTTGCATCGGCGCCCGGCGCGCATGGTGTACCGGCTCCACGATCCCAGGTCGCCGTTTCGGCCTCGCCGGGAGTGAACTTGCCGCATCCCACTTGGGAGCGCCATTTGTAGAACATGCTGTGGTTATCGGGGTCCGTCATCACCGCGGTGAAGGTGGTCGTGAGGCCCGACGACTGAGCCCGGATCTTTCCGACGGGCGCTCTGTTCTGGGCCGCGGTGGCCATTAGTCCCGGCGCCCAGGCCAGCGCGGCAACGAGGACAACCGCCGCGGACCTACGCAATGCCCCCATGGCGACACCTTCCTCCCTCAGCCAGTACATAGATTGCGCGCCGAATCCGAAGGCCGTCAACCAACTACAGCGATGTTTGCCCGATTTGGGCCCCTCTCGTGGGTCGGAGGCGTGAGAGGCTTCGCCGATGGCACCCCGGATACCCCCCACCTCGCCGGCCGACAGGGACGAGCGCGTGGAAGAGCTCCTCGCGGGCATGATGCGACGCCCCGACGGGACGGACCTCAACATCTTTGCCACCCTCGCCCACCACCCCAAGCTCCTGAAGCGCTGGGCCCAGTTCGGCGGCACCCTTCTGTTCGGAGGTGAGCTCCCCCCGCGGGACCGCGAACTGTTGATCCTGCGAACCGCTTGGCTATGCAATGCGGAGTACGAGTGGGGACAGCACGTGCTGATCGGGCGCGGGTTGGGCCTCGAGGACGGAGAGATCGAGCGCATACCGGCCGAGGACATTTCGGGATGGTCCGAGAACGATCGAGCTTTACTCGCGGCCGCCGATGAGCTCCACGCTGATACCTGCATCTCCGACGCAACGTGGAAGACGTTGGCCGCCTCCTACAACGAGAAACAGCTGATCGAGATCTGCATGGTCATCGGGCAGTACCACCTGGTCGCGTTCACACTCAACTCGCTTGGTGTCGAGCCGGAGCCGGGGTTACCGGAGTTCCCGTCCCGCTCCTGAAACCCATCACGCGCCGATCTTCGTCCCCTGCCCGCCGTCGACCGGGAGAAGCGCTCCCGTGATGAATGCCGCTTCATCCGACGCCAGGAAGAGGGCCGCGTTGGCAACATCCCAGGCCGTTCCCTGACGGTTGTTCAACGGCACCAACTTGTCGCGGAACTCCGCGAGCTGATCGCGTGGGATGTCGAGTGCCTCCGAAACCGCGTCGACGGCCATCGGAGTATCGATGAACCCCGGCATGATCCCGTTCACCCGGATGCCGTGATGCGCGTTGGTCACGGCAAGTGAATGGACCAAGGCATTGACTCCTGCCTTGGAGATCTTGTAGGCGGTGATGCTTCCTGCCGCCGCGGTTGCCGCGAGTGAGGAGATGCACACGATCGACCCACTCTTCTGTTCGCGCATGATCGGCACGACATGCTTGCATGTCAGCCACATCGCCTTCAGGTTCACGTCGAAGACCCGATCCCACACCTCTTCGGTGAGCTTCGTTGGGGTGTTGTCTCCCATCCCGATCCCGACGTTGTTGTGAAGGATGTCGATCCGCCCGAGTACCTCGACGCCACGTTCGGCGATCGTGGTGGCGGCTCCCGCCTCGGCGATGTCCGCGGTGAAGACATCGGCGCGCCCGTCCTTCTCGAGGATCATCGATCGGGTCTCTTCAGCCGAAGCCTCATCGCGATCGACGAGAAGGACATGCGCGCCTTCCTGAGCGAATCTGATTGCGGTTGCACGCCCATTACCTATGGTGGCGCCGGGCGTTTGGCCCGCGCCGACGACGATCGCTGTCTTTCCGGCTAGACGCTCCCCCATGCTCATCCGTTCTGTGTGACCCGTCATCCCTTCCGGCCGGAACCCTTTCATGGGGCGAAGTCGCACCGCAACCCGATATGTACCAACCGGCTTCTTATGAAGAAGGCGCAGGTGTACGTTGGAACAGTCGACAGCCCGTCGCTCAGGAGGGAGCCGTTATGGCCCATCAGATCGGCGTTCCCCCCCTCGAACGAACAACGCGTGGCCCTACGGGAGCATCGCTGGCGGTCATCATCCTTGCCACACTCTGCTTCTGTGCCGTAATGCTTCTGCACATCCTGCGGAACGAGATCCACCCAATCAGTCGGGTGATGAGCGACTACGCAAATGGAAGCAACGGTTTGATCATGACGATCGCTTTCTACGCCTTCGGCCTCGCGTCGATCGCATTGGGTTTCCGCCTCACATGGGCGATCGAGCGAAGAGCTTCGACCAGGCTCGTCTCGATCCTTCTGGCTGTGGCCGGCGCCAGCCTGATCGCAGCGGGGATCTTCGAGGTCGAACGGGCTCTCGTGCCAGACACCATCCAGGAGATGATCCACAGCTACGCGACCATGGCCGCCTTCATCATGGTCATAACTTCGATGTTGGTTTTCTCTTACGCCACCAAGGGCGACGCACGCTGGTCGAGCTTCCGCTGGGTTTCAACAACGCTCGCCGTGGTCGCAGCCATAGCCGCCATGGCTAGTCCGTTCAGCGCCGACACCGGCTGGTCGGGTGCGGTTCAGCGTGTACTCGGATTTGCGGTGCTGGCATGGTTCTTGCTAACCGCCATGCACGTGAGGACAAAGCCCTTCAGCACCACGTGACGAAACCTCGCCTTCAGGTAGCCGCACTAGTTGGATTCGGGAGCTGCGTTGCCTGTGTGACCATCCTCCATTTCGTGCGACCCGATCTTCCTCCCCCCGCGCACCGTCTAAGTGAATACGCCAACGGTCCGTACGGCTGGTTGATGGCCATGGCCTTCGTCGGTCTGAGCGGTGGGCTCGGCGCGCTCGGAGCGCGGCTGTGGAAGGGGCCGGCCGATCGTTCAACCTGGATAGCCGCCACCGCCGCCGTGGTGGCCGCCGCGGGAAGCTTGGTGGCCGGCGTATTCAGGACGGACACCTCACCTCTGAACGAAGCGATCCATAGTGGAGCGTCGACCATGGCGGTTCTTGCCGTTGTCATCCTTGCGACGGTGCACACGTTCACGCGGCCCCCGGGGGGCGACTCTCACGATCCCCTGGCGGTCGTCCTTGCGGTCTCGGGAGCTGCTCTCGTGATCGTCAGTCCCATCCTGCACGAGACGCGTTGGACGGGTCTAAGTCAACGTCTCCTGTGGGCGGCCCTCCTCCTCTGGCTGTTCAGAGCCGCTTCGAGCATCAGTTCGGGCGGGAACGCCCACGATCAAGTTGGTCACCGCGCCGATCACTAGGCCAATGCCGGCACCCCCAACAACATCGAGAGGGAAGTGCGCCCCTGCGTAGACCCGTCCTACCAACACAAGAACAGTGACTACCCACAAACCCACTCGAGCGATCGGCTTTTTGAGGTATGGATGGATTATCACGGCGACCGCCACCGCGATCGTTGCGTGGCCGGAGACGAACCCGAGACCGGTCTCTGAAGAACCGATCCTTATGTTGACGTCGTCGATCAGTACCGACGGGCGGTGTCTGACGAACTGAGTTTTGATCGCCCGCGCTGCGAAGTACTTCGATATCCCCGCCAATGCAAATGCTCCTGCAAGACGGAACTCGCGGAGGAAGGCGGCTACCACCACACCCAAAGGGATAACGAGCAGGTTTCCGGCTTGCATGAAAGCCCAGATCGGGATCGCGAACGCATCGGGTAGATCGTTGATGGATCGGAACCGAGCGATCTCGATCGTTCCTGCGCTGTCACCCTCGATACCGAGGGCGGCGAGCACGAATAACAACAAACCCGCTACAACCAGTGCCCCGTAGGGCCAGGGGCGGATGACAACATGTTTGTTCGTCAACTCTCTAGACACCCTAGTCAGTGGGGCCTTCAATGGATAGGGGCATCTGCCTCATCGCGGTCTGGAGGCCCCGTGTGACTACAGAAGGTGGTCGGAACACCGGTCGCAGACGCCGCTGGATCCAGGTCGCGGCCTCACTCGTTGTCGTCGGGATCATCTTCTTCTACGCGTTGCCGAAGATCACAGACATCTCGCAGGTCCGTTCGGCATTGGGCGAGATGACTCCCATCGAACTCGGCACTCTCGCCTTGATCGCGCTGTGGAACATAGCGACCTATTGGCTCGTCATGATGTCCTCTTTGCCGGGCTCGAACGTCTGGCAAGCGATGAAAGTCAATCTGATATCGACGTCGGTTTCAAACACTCTGCCCGGCGGTGGAGCGATCGGGATGGGCGTCACCTACAGCCTGTACTCGACATATGGATTCAGTCGATCAGAGATCGGTCTTTCGATCCTCGTCACCGGCATCTGGAACAACTTCGTCAAGTTGGGGATGCCGGTCGTCGCGTTGGCTCTCCTCGCGGTGACGGGCAACGCTAGTTCGGCCCTGTTGGTCGCCTCGGGTGTCGGAGTGCTCCTGCTCGCCGCGGCGATCGCGGCGCTCGCTCTTGCGCTGCGCAGCGACCGGATGGCAAGGCGAATCGGAGAGGTCCTGGGACGCGCGCTGACGTGGTTCCGCCGGCGGTTCCGGAAGTCACCCGTGACGGGGTGGGGTGATTCCGTCGTTGCTCTGCGGCGGGACGCCATCGGCCTCCTGCGCGACCGGTGGCTGCGACTAACGGTGGCTACCCTCGTCAGTCACATCTCGCTGTTCGCCGTGCTCCTGCTTGCGCTCAGACATGTCGGGATCGCGGAGAACGAGGTCTCCTGGATCGAGGTGCTGGCCGCTTTCGCTTTCATCCGACTGCTGTCGGCGATCCCCATCACTCCCGGCGGCCTCGGGGTCGTCGAACTGGGGCTCATCGGCGCACTCGTGACTGCCGGAGGGGATCGCCCCGGCGTGGTTGCGGCCGTTCTCGTGTTTCGTGCATTGACCTACTTGCTGCCGATCCCCCTGGGCGCGATCGGCTACATCCAATGGAAGCGGCGGTCGAGACCGCGGCTCACTCGAGCGTTGGCAGGATCGCTCGTCGCGCTATTGCTGTTCGCGGGTTGTACTAGTTCGTCAATCCGGACTGCCGCACCCACTGAAGTAGACGTCGTCATCGGTTCCTATCCATTCACCGAGAGCCGGATCCTTGCCCATATCTACGCGGCCGCCTTGGAGAACGCGGGACTGGAAGTCGATGTCGAAGCCGACATCTCATCGCGTGAGTTGATGATCCCCGCTCTCGAGCAAGGGATCGTCGACTTCGTCCCCGAGTATCAAGGAACCCTCGGAGTGTTCCTAGCCAACGCCGCGCCTGACGCTTCCCAGAAGAAGGGGCTGACGGAACATCTAAGGGGGCGTCGGTTGGTTGATCTACGGCGCGCACCGGCAGAGAACCGCAACGAGATCGTTGTTATGAGGTCGACGGCTCGTCGATTGGGACTGAACCGGATCAGTGACCTGGAACGCGTCGCGTCCCAGCTGATCTTTGGAGGCCCCCCGGAATGCCCGACCAGGCCGCTTTGCCTGCTCGGCCTACGACGTACCTACGGACTCAGTTTCGAAGATTTCCAGCCGATCGACACCGGAGGGCCACTGACGCTGGCGGCTCTTCGAGGCGGGGAGATCGACATTGGTCTCCTATTCACGACCGACCCTGCCCTGGCAGACACCGACCTCGTCGTGCTGGAAGACGATCTCGATCTGCAGCCGGAGGAGCACATCGTCCCCGTGATACGGGAAGACAGAGACGACCTCATGCAACAACGCATCCGGGATGCGGTCGACACGGTAAGCGCGCGACTCTCAACACCGGTCCTCCGTGCACTGAATCGCCTGGTGGATTCCGGCGGTAGCGATCCCGAACGGGTCGCCACCAGGTGGTTTCAGGTGGTGACTGAATCATGACGACCATCGCCGCTCGCCCCAAGCGCGCGCATCGACAAAGACGCCCGTCGGGGGAGCCTCCCCCACTCCCGCGCAAGCTCGAGAGGAGCGGGCGGCTGTGGTTGGGGGCCGCAATCACGGGGCTGCTCGTGCTCACCGCCGTGGCCTTCATCGGACCGACCGGCGAGTTCTTGACAAAGACCGAGGATGGATTCCTTCGGTGGATCGAAGGCTTTCGAAACGGCTCTTTGACCCGCGTCGCGGAAACGGTTGCGGCGGTGGGATCCGATTGGACCGTGGGCATCCTGTTGTGGGCGGCGATCATCACGCTCGTCGCCTTCAAACACTTCCGACATCTCTTCGTCTTGCTCGGAAGCGTCCTAGCCGTTGGGGTGATCACAGAAGGATTGAACCAACTCTTCATTCGGCCACGGCCTGCGCATGTGGACATCATCGGCCACTGGGCCGGATCGTCGATGCCGTCCCGGCCGATGGCAGCTCTTGCCGTTGCTCTTATCGGGGTGACATACGCAACAGTCGTGCCTGGTCGCTTTCGATCGTGGGCGAAGTTGGGAGCAACGGCGATCCTTGCCGCGTTCGCACTCACCGGCATCTATCTCGGCGTTACGCATCCGCTGGACCTTGCGATCGGCGGGGTGATCGGAGTTGCGGTCCCGATCGTGGCCTTCCGGTGGCTCATACCGAACGACATCTTCCCGGTCTCCTATAAGCGGGGTAAGGCGGCTCATCTCGACGTAGAGGGCGAGAGAGGGCGGGCGATAACCAAAGCTTTGGAATCGCAGCTCGGCCTGGCCCTAGTCTCGGTGAAGCCCTTCGGCCTCGCGGGCTCCGGCGGCTCCACGCCCCTGCGGTTGACGGTTGAGGACGAGGAAACCCCGTATCTTTTCGCGAAGCTCTACGCAGCCACACATCTAAGGGCAGATCGTTGGTACAAACTCGGGCGCACGCTCCTGTATGGGCGACTCGAAGACGAAGCGTCCTTCTCGACCGTTCGTCGCCTGATCCAGTACGAGGACTACATGCTCCGCGTGATGCGGGATGCCGGCCTTCCAACCGCTCGCCCCATGGGTTTCATCGAGATCTCGCCCGAACGCGAATATCTCATCGTGACGGAGTTCTTCGACGGCGCGCGGGAGATCCTCGATGGCGAGTTGAACAACGCGATCATCGACAACGCCCTCGCGGTTGTCCGAAGGCTGTGGGACGCAGGCCTCGCGCATCGCGACATAAAGCCTTCGAACCTGTTGGTGCGAAACGACCAGGTTCACCTCATCGACGTGGCCTTTGGGCAGGTACGGCCGTCGCCATGGCGTCAGGCAGTCGACCTCGCCAACATGATGCTGGTTCTCGCTCTGAAGTCGACCCCCGAACTCGTCTACGAACGCGCTCTCGTGTTGTTCACCCCCGAGGAAATCGGCGAGGCGTTCGCCGCCACCCGCGGGGTTACCATCCCCAGTCAATCCCGAGGCATGCTGCGTTCAGAGCAGCGGGACATCGTGGCCAGGTTCAAGGAGCTCGCCCCTCCCTGCCGACGTGTCTCGATCCAAAGGTGGAGTTGGCGGCGATTAGGGCTCACGCTGGCCGTTTTGGTCGGCGCTGCCATCCTCACCAGCATCGCGGTCGACAACGTGAAGGGCATGGGGCTCTTCGGTATCCCCCGAGCAAGTGAAACGTACGCCAGCGTCGGTCGGGCGCCCGAGTGCCGACCGACCTTCGACGAACAGTCGGTTCTCCTAGGGCAGTCGGTTCCGAGTGCAGCCATGCTGCCTTGCCTCAACCCGATGCCTCAAGGCTGGCGCTGGACGGGGTTCAAAGTGATAGACGGCAAAGGCGAGATCAAGCTCCGGTCGGATCGGGCTCGAGGGCATCCCGTGACGGTCACCCTTGCAGAGGATTGCGATGTGCAAGGTGCTTCGCAAGTGCCCTCCGACGAACTCGGAACGGATCGTTACGAAAGGATCGACGCTCTAAGAGGGCGCTACACCGGCACGCGCTTCTACCGGTTCGATGGTGGCTGCGTCACGTACGACTTCGATTTCACTGGCGAAGGACGAACCGCGCTGGCGGAGCAGGCGTCTTTGATACTGGGATTCAAGAGTCGGACCGCACTCGGGGAAGCGGTCGAAGCCAGGGTTGGTATCAACCCGTTCTAGCCCCGGCGAGACCCTCCCTAGCAAGCAGGCGGGCAGCAGCTCCCTTTCGCCAGAACAAGTACGCGATGCCGCCGAGTGGGATCGGGAACACGAAGGTGAGGACGCGGAACACCAGGACTGCCGCAACGACCTCGGCCCTGCCCCCGCCCGCCGCAACTAGAGCTGCAGTTGCCCCCAGTTCGACGACTCCCAGTCCACCCGGCGTTATCGGCACTGCGGATATCAAACGAACGAACGCGAACGCGGCGAGAGCCTCTGGCCAACTTACTTCGCTGCTCGAGACTCCGACGTGTCGAAGCGTTGATAGCAAGACGATGAAGAGGGTTATGTGACTGGCTAGGGCCGCGGCGGTGATCCGGATCCACCTGTGCCGCAAGAGATCGATGGTTTTGTGCCGGAAAGCCACGACACCGTTACCCCAGTCCTTCAGGGGAGGCCGGCGAAACAGTTTCAAAAGGGGGCCTATCAGCCGACCGACCAGGCGACCGACGACCAGCGCTCCTCGTTCGCTCCGCAGCGCCATCCCGAAGAAACAGACCGCTAGGACGAGGACCAGCACCCCCACAAGCGCCGCCGCGAGCAACCCTTTCCCAGCGCCACCGGCCGCCGCAAGCAGTGACAAGGCAGCGATGGGCATGGCCAGCTTCACGAACGTGTTCCAGACCCCGGTAACCATCATCGAGATAGTGATGTCGGCCTTCGAGAATCCGTAAGAGATGTACATGCCCGTTTGCACGCCGACACCGAGTGCACCTCCTGCCGGCAAGGTATTGGAGATTGCCGTCGACGTCAGAGTGATCTTCATCGCTTGCCAGTAGTTCAATCCGGGCCTCGCGCTGACTTCGAGGATCGAGTAAGTCGCCTGATTCCACACAGCCAGAACAAGGAGCGATAAGACTTCGATCCAAGTCATCGCCTTGATGGTCGCTGCTACTTCTCCGTAGTCGACGATACGAGGAAGGAAGTAGAGAAAGATGACACCGATCACGGCCAGGGAAAGGGCGCCTTGGAGAACGCGGCTCAACGTGATCCCACGAGACCCCGAGCCTTGAGGCATGTCCCACCCCATCCGAGGACGGGACATGGCCCGCCCTTCATGCACCATTGTGGAGGCCCATCACACCTGCGGCAATGGCCGTCGAAGATTTCACCCCTGGTCTGCCCTATCTTCGCTGTCCATGGTGACGATCGAAGAGGTACGTGAGCTCGCCCTAACGCTCCCTCGGAGCTACGAAGCCCTGGTGCGGGACAGAGTCAAGTTCCGGGTGGGACGCCTGGTCTATCTGGCCTTCTCGCACGACGAGACCCTGATGGGATTCGCATTTCCCAAGGATGAGCGAGACGCTCTGGTCGCGTCGGAGCCGGACAAGTTCATGATGCCGAAGAGAGGCGACCTTCGCTACAACTGGGTCGTTGTGCGCCTCGAGGAGATCGATCAGGCCGAGATGCAAGAGATCGTGATCGAGGCGTGGCGGATGGTGGTGCCCAAGCGGGTGGCGGCCGAGCACCTCGAGGGGTCGAAGTAGATCTGGTGGGCGGTACTGGATTCGAACCAGTGACCTCTGCCGTGTGAATTAAAAGTACGACAAGGTTCCTTACCTGCACAAACGCCCTCTGACCTGCTAAAACATCTGATGAACTCCTATGCGCTTCTATGTTCCTTGATGCACTAACAAGACACATACAAGACACGGGCATCCATCCATGAAAGAGAGCTTTTGACGGGAACTGAGGTTCAGCGAGTCCGACCTGCGCCCCGGCGACGCTCGACGTAGTGGTCGATGTCTTCGCGGGAGAAACGCCACCGACCTCCCAGCTTGGAACCACGCAGCTCCCGGACGTGTCGGTAAACCCAGAGGGGCGAGAAGCCGAGATAGTCGGCCACCTCTTTGACTGACAGGTAGCGATCCTGCATCGCCAGACCCCTACCCCACCTGGCTACCTACGCCCAAAGCGCTGTAGGGCTGCCTGTTTGCTGACGCCAAGAGCATCCCCAATCAGGGTCCAGGATGCTCCCAGGCCTCGAGCGGTCATGACCGCGACCGCCAGTTCTTTCTCGATCGACTCCCTTTCATTCCGAAGCTGCCGCATCAGTTTGAGAAGCTCGTCGCGCGCCCGAGCGGGCGCTTCCGTTGTGCTCACAACCACACTCATAGTGGGTGGACCTTCTTCTGTCAAGCGCTTTTCCTTCACCGGGTGACGACCCACCGAGAGAAGCTCTTAACCCGTTTCGGGAAGGACCTCTTGTCCATCCGCAAGGCTGCGGGGCTTACTCAGGAACAGGTGGCTGATCGAAGCGGCCTACACGTGAACTACATAGGAGGACTCGAGCGCGGAGAGCGGAACCCGACGATGGTGACGTTGGCGGCTCTTGCAGCCGGGCTCGGGTGCGACGTCACGGACCTTGTGAGCGGAATCCGGCCACAACGCTCGCGCTAGTACCATGCGCTCTGCGGGCGGTTGGCTCAGCCTGGTTAGAGCGCATCCTTCACACGGATGAGGCCACTGGTTCGAATCCAGTACCGCCCACTGTGAGATATCGCACCTCGATCGCTGACTGACTATGGATTTGTCTCGTCGCCAGGAGTTGTACAAGCTCGCCGTCGCCCGCAGTGATATGGCTGTTGCTTCTGACATAGCGGGACGCCTGGTTGATCTCGAAATGCACGATCGACTCTGGGTGCCTTTACAGGATGCGTGCATCATTGCTTATGCAAGGCCATTCTCAGGGAACCGCCCCTTCGGACCGCTTGATCCCTCATTCGCGCAATTCGATGACGATGACCTTCAGGCCCTCCATGAAGCACTTCTTGAGATGCGCAACAAGACAATTGCGCACAGCGACTCTTCCATTCGGAACGTGTTTTTGTTTCCACCGGGATCATTGCGCTTTGACGGAGGGAGGGTGGGTTCTGGCTTTGACCTCTCAGTGAGGACCGAGAAACTCCCACCACGACGATTCCACCGGGTTCAAGAGCTGTGTCACCAGGTGGGTTCTCGCTTGAACGCTGCAGTTCAGGCGCTGCAGGAATCGATCAATCCCGAGGAAGTACCTAACAAACCGTTCGACCTTCTTACCCTCGACATCGTCGTCCCTGACGGCTAGCCCTGGTAACGGATCCAGACTTCTCCTAGTCTTCGTTGAAGGGGGGGTGTTTATGGGACTACTGGATCGGTTCAACAAACAAAAACAGCTGGATGGCCTCGCTCATCAACGAGAAAAGCGTGCAGAAGCAACACAACGGGGTGACGTTGTACCCATTCACTTCGTGGAGCGGGAGTGGGACAAGCCGGACGAGGGCCCGGATGACATCTGGGGCCGCGGTTATGTCTTGAGGGACGACAAGGGACTCAACGTCTATGAAGACGGCCCCGAGCTTCTCGCGCTTGAGGCCATTGTGACGAAAGTAGCCGGCGTCAGCTTCTACTCCGACGCGCTTCAGGATCCGGCGTTTGCCCCTGGCCAGCCGTTGACACTGATCCCGGAACCCGACAACAAGTACGACGCTACGGCCGTCGGAGTTTGGGATGCCTCATCCCAGCTAATGGTTGGTCGTATTCCCAAGGAACTCTGCGGCGCCGTCGGCGATCGCATCAACGCCGGTCAGACTCTGCGTGTGATGAGTATCTGGGAGTGGGTGAAGAAGCCGTCTGAAGAGAGAGTAGGTCTCAAGATCTTTATCGGGCACGCTTGAGGGCTCGACCTCGTCAGTCGCGGGAAGCGTAATGCTTTACCAACGATTCCGGCCGCCGCCAGACGAAGAAGAAGACTCGAAGCCTTTCTAATCGACCGATCTAGTGTTCGTACGGAATTACCAACTTGCTGCGGAGTTTGGCTTCACCCTTGTAGGCGTCGACCATATCTAGGGGCCAGGCAGCAAAACGTTTGTCACGAATGTCAGGCATGCCCAGACGAAGCGTGACGCTTCTATAGAGGACTCTCAGATCTAGGCGAAGATCTCTGACTCGAGCCCTGTCTTCTGTGCGAAGAGTTCTTGCTGGTTCCCGCCCTGTCGCCGAAGGTGGGATCCAAACCATCATCGGCTTCCAATCGTCATCCGACTCCTCTTCGTCAAGATCCTCCTCGTCGCCTTTGGCTCCAATGCTCGTTTCATCATCCTCTTCTTCCCCGTCATTGCCTGGGTGCCTGATGCTTTGGCTGATTGAGTAGGCCTTTCTGTAGCTTGCGACGATTCCCCAGATGTATAGGGGCACAACTCGACGGAGACCTTCAGCCAAGCCCTCTACGTCCTGGCGAAGACGTTCATCTGCACCCAAGGCATCCAAGGCTCTAATCTCTGCGACCACGTCAGCCGTATCGCCCGCAACTCGTTGCAAGGTATTGAGATGGTCCCCCAGCTCGTCGCTGAAGATCGCGTACCCCCTCCACGGAAGCCCCTTGCTGAAAAGGAGTTCCATGTCCCAGGTGGCTGATCGGACAAGTTCGTCCAGTTCACGAATCCGCGTGACGTGGCCTCTGAGCCGTCCCAAGAATTGGCGGCGGCGAAAGCGCCTATACGCCGCGCGTCCTAGACCGAAAAGTGACCCCGCTATGGCCACGGCGGCGGCAACCCCTCCAACTATCTCAAACAAGGAGGGAGCGACAGCCGGCGTATCAGCACCCATGGCTTCCCTCCCTACACCTTCGGACTGATCGCAGCGACCTCATTCCGGACAAGGAGTGGCCGCTATTCCGCTCGCCTGGGTGCGCGCAATTTGAGGTAGATCCCGAACACCGCCGATCCCAAGCCGATGGTGCACATGAGCATCATCAGGGGATTCCCTAAGGCGAGGAGGCCAAGCATCACATAGACCAGTCCTCCAGAACCGACCGCTATCACGAAGGCCCATCTGCCCAACAAGAGATAGAGCAGCGCGACCGATCCCAATCCCGTGACCAGATGACCGAAGTATCCGAACCATCTTGCTTCAGTGATGGTCACTTCCGTGGGCCCGCTGAATGTGCAGCGAAAACCTGGCGCCCAAGCCATCGATGAGGTGGAATAGCTGTGGACTTCGATGCCGCGCTCTCGCGCTCTCCTTTCACAGATCGACGCAGCTGCGTCCGAGTTCATCGGGTATGCCTCGTTGAGGGTCATTAGGCATGCAACTGCCAGTACTGGAAGAGCGAGCCCCCCGATGACCCACCGAACGAAGGTCACTGAAGAAGCTTGAAGGTTCGCTCCCGAAATCGGTCGCTGGTAGAAGTCCTGCATGCCGTCGGACGTCGGTTCGCCGGGATGGCTCGGCCTACTACTACCCATCAGGTAATTGTCGCAGGCGCAGGTCCAGATGGCGGTCGTCAATTTTCCTTGTTACGGCAGAGGTCACAACTTGATTGCCTTCCCAAGAATCCCCGGCGAGGGCTCTGGAAAGGAACCTGATCAACTTCGGCGGGACACGCAAGGACCACTTAGGACGAAGAAGAAGTCCAAGAAAATGTGGCTCTAAGGGAAGTTGATGGAACGCCTCTGCCGTGTGAAGGCAGCGCTCTAACCAGGCTGAGCCAACCGCCCGTGCTCGAAAAGACGCCGTCGGTAGAGGATACCGACCAAGGGCGGGCCCCCTCGCGAGGGCCAACTGCCCGGTGAAACTATGCTCACGACCGATGGGCACTGTCCTCTATCTCTCCTCCGGCTCCCCCCGCAGGTCGCGATCGCGGCCGACCAAAGCCAAGGATTCCAAAAAGGTTGCTCTCGTCTTGGGCGGCGGCGGCATAACGGGTGCCGCGTATCACCTTGGTGTCCTCAACGCGATGAACGCGATGAGTGCGCACGCCAGCGTCAATGACTTCGACATCTACGTCGGAACGTCCGCGGGGGCGGTCGTGGCTTCGTGTCTCGCGAACGGGATCACGCCCGAGGAGATGATCCTTGCGAACCTCGGGCACAAGACAACCGTGCCACCCATCGGCGCCGATGAGGTCATGCAGCCCGACCGTAGGGGCCTCGTTCGGTCGATGGTTCGTTGGCCTTTCGGGGTCCTCGGCGCCCTGAGGCGTTACGCGGGCCACCCATTCACGACGTCGTTGATCGATGGGTTGGGGGCATTGGCCGAGGGCCTGCCGGCCGCCCTGTACACGACGGACGGCACCGAACGCTACGTCCGTGAGTTGCTCGATGCGCCTGGGCGCTCGAACAGGTTCGAGGACATCAAGCGGAAGCTTCTGATCACAGCAACTGACATCGACTCCGCCAGACGGGTCGTGTTCGGGAGTAACGAAGGGCCGGAGGCCTCCATCTCCGAGGCCGCGTCCGCTTCAACCGCCATCCCCCTTCTTTACGCTCCCCGCAGGATCGGTAATCGCGTCTATTACGACGGTGGCCTACGATCCTCGACGAACATCGACGTGGCGATCGGGCATGGGGCCAAACTGATCATCTGCGTCAATCCCCTGGTTCCCTATGTGCACGACGTTCGACACCTTCTGCCCACGGCGACGGGACTCGATGCACGCCACATCTCGGAAAAGGGCTTCCCCCACATCGCGGCGCAGACGTTCCGGATCATGGCGCAGGCTCAGGTCGAGAAGGAACTCGAGCTCATCACGCACGCACACCCCGACGTGGACATCATCCTGATCGAGCCCCGCTCCGACGATGAGCACATGTTCATCTTCAACCTGATGGACTACGGGTCGCGGGCGCGGGTGGCCCGCCATGCGTTCGAGACGGTAGCGATCGATCTCGTGACTCGGTACCCGGACTACAAGAAGGTTCTAGGTCGTCACGGGATCAAGATCTCGCGCGATCTCCTGATCGATCAGCTACAGAGTGTGGTGGAGGGGGCCGAGCCCCGCTTCTTGGAGGCCACGCGCCAACAAGAGCAGGACGTAGCCGACAAGACGATCGGCTAACCGGCCTTCAGCGAGACCCGGCGAGGTTCATTCTTCGCGGCTGCGGTGCGGCTCTTCTTAGCCGGGGTCCTCTCGAGAAGCTGCTTCAGGTACTGCCCCGTGTAGGACCTCCGCTCGGACGCGACCTCTTCGGGGGTCCCGGTTGCAACTATCTCTCCACCGGATGCCCCACCTTCCGGACCGAGGTCGATGAGGTGATCGGCGGTCTTGATCACGTCGAGGTTGTGCTCGATCACGACCACGGTGTTCCCGTTGTCGACCAGTCGGTGAAGCACACCGAGAAGCTTCGCCACGTCGTCGAAGTGCAGACCGGTGGTGGGCTCGTCCAGGATGTAAAGGGTCTGGCCCGTCGAACGCTTCGACAATTCGGTTGACAGCTTCACCCGCTGAGCCTCGCCTCCCGACAACGTCGGCGCAGGCTGCCCCAAACGGATGTAGCCCAGCCCCACGTCTCGCAAGGTGTTCATGTGCCTGGCGATCGGCGGGATGTTGGCGAAGACCTCGCAGGCCTCGCTGACGCTCATCTCGAGCACCTCGGCGATGTTCTTGCCTTTGAACCGGACCTCGAGCGTCTCCCGGTTGTAGCGCTTCCCTTTACAGACCTCGCACGGAACGTAGACATCGGGCAGGAAGTGCATCTCGATCTTGATCGTTCCCTCACCCGCGCAGGCCTCACAGCGGCCCCCTCGCACGTTGAACGAGAAGCGGCCCGGTTGGTAACCGCGGCGCTTGGCATCAGGGGTTTTGGCAAAGAGCTTCCGGATGTGATCGAAAACGCCCGTGTAGGTAGCGGCGTTCGAGCGAGGGGTCCGACCGATCGGCGACTGGTCGATGTCGATAACCTTGTCGACCTGCTCGAGACCCTCGATCTTCTTGTGTTTCCCCGGCACCATGCGAGCCGTCCGAACGAGCTTCTGGTGCACTGCTCGGTACAGCACCTCGTTGACGAGCGTTGACTTACCGGAACCCGACACGCCCGTGACGGCCACGAAGTTGCCGAGTGGAAAGCTCACATCGATGTCCTTGAGGTTGTGCTGCCGGGCCCCCCGTACCCGTAGGTACCCCTTCTCGGGCTTGCGACGTTGTTGCGGTACCGCGATCTCCTTACGGCCGGTGAGGTAGTCGGCCGTCACGGAGTCCTTCTTCTTGCGGAGCCCGGCCAGAGGTCCCGCATAGACGATCTCGCCCCCGCGCTCCCCCGCACCCGGACCGATGTCGACGATGTGATCGGCGGCCATCATCGTTTCCTCGTCGTGCTCGACTACCACGAGGGTGTTCCCGAGGTCCCTTAGGCGCACGAGCGTGTCGATGAGTCGGCGGTTATCCCGTTGGTGCAGACCGATGGAAGGCTCGTCGAGGATGTAGAGCACGCCCACCAAACCGGAACCGATCTGGGTCGCGAGCCTGATCCGCTGCGCTTCCCCGCCGGCGAGCGTCGCCGATCCTCGCGCAAGGGTCAGGTAGTCGAGCCCGACATCTAGGAGAAACCCGAGGCGAGCATGGATCTCCTTGAATACCCGTTCTGCGATCGTCGTCTCACGGTCATCCAACTCGACCTTGCGCAGGAAATTGTCGATGTCGCCGATGCACGAGTTCGTGAGATCGAAGATGTTTTTGCCGCCGAGCGTTACCGCCAACGACTGCGGCATCAGGCGGGCCCCTTTGCACGAAGGACACGGCACCTCGCGGAAGTACTGCTCGTAGCGCTCGCGCGCGTAGTCCGAATCCGTTTCGTCCCGCCGGCGCTCCAACCAGGAGATGACACCTTCGAACGTCGTCCAGTACGCCCTAATGCGGTTGTAACGATTGCGATATCGAACGTGGATCTCTTTGTCCTCCGAGCCGTACAGGATGATGTCCTGTGCCTTCTGGGACAACTTGTGGAACGGGACGTTCGTCTTGAACTTGAATGCCGACGACACCGACTGCAGCAGCTTGTCGAAGTACTCCATCGTCCGGCTCGACCACGGAGCGATCGCACCTTCGTCAATCGACAGCTCCGGGTTAGGGATGACGAGGTCGATGTCGACCTCGAGGTGAGTGCCGAGACCGTCACACCGTTCGCACGCGCCGTAAGGCGAGTTGAAGGAGAAGTTCCGCGGCGCCAACTCGTCGAATGACAAGCCACAGAACGTGCAAGCGAAGAACTGGCTGAACAAGATGTCCTCGGCCTTGTCGTCGACCAAGTCGATGGCAGCCACCCCATCGGCAAGCTTGAGGGCCGTCTCGATCGAGTCCGTCAGGCGGCTCTCGATCCCCTCCTTGATGACCAACCGGTCGACGATCACATCGATGTCGTGCTGCTCGTACCGGGCCAGCCGGATCTTCTCGCTGAGCTCCCGCACCTCGCCGTCGATCCGGGCCCGGACGAACCCCTTGCGAGCCAACTCCTCTAGATCCTTGGTGAACTCACCCTTGCGCGAGCGAACCACCGGTGCGAGAACCTGGAACCTCGTCCCGGCCGGGAGCTCGAGGACCTGATCGACGATCTGCTCCGGCGTTTGACGAGCGATCGGTCGTCCACAGTTATGACAGTGCGGTCGCCCGATGCGGGCATAGAGCAGTCTCAGATAGTCGTAGATCTCGGTGATCGTGCCGACGGTCGAACGAGGGTTCCGAGAGGCGGACTTCTGATCGATCGAGATTGCCGGCGACAGTCCTTCAATGAAGTCCACGTCCGGCTTGTCCATCTGACCGAGGAACTGGCGGGCGTAGGACGACAGTGATTCGACGTACCGACGCTGCCCCTCCGCATAGATCGTGTCGAAGGCGAGCGACGACTTGCCCGAGCCCGAAAGTCCCGTGAACACGATAAGGGAATCCCTGGGCAGCTCGAGGTTGACGTTCTTGAGGTTGTGCTCGCGGGCACCCCTGACGACCAGTCGGCCGGAGGAGCCCTTCGTTTCGGACGTGGGAGGCATGGACGATTCAGATTAAACGACGCGGTTGTAATTAGGGTTTGCTGATCTTGAAGACGTCGCCGGAGAAATCCAGCAGGTAGAGGTTGCCTTGCTGATCGAAGGTGACGTCGATCGGGGCTCCCCCAATGGTGAAGACGCTCTGGGCGGTGACTTTCGTGCCGGACTCGTCGAGCTCGACCTGGATGACGTCGTGACCCCTGATCTCGGTCCCGAAGAGGTTGCCCCACTCCGCCACGAACAGGTCGTTCTCGTACTCATCTCCCCAGGCATCGGATTCCTGGAAGGCGGCGCCGTCGGCCGATACATGCAGCCCGAAACTTGCCTCGGGCAATGGGACCTTCTTCTTCGGACAAGGCCCGAACTTCTTCATGGTGCGCGGGTTCGGGTTGTTGTACGGCTTCAGGTTGCCCTTCTTAACGATGTTGTAGAGGCAGGACGGGAATCCGAAGTCGTCGAGTCTGGGCTTCCCCTTACGGCGGTCGTTCATATCGGTCATATAGAGGAGGTCGTCGGAGTTCTCGCGCCCCTCCTCGTCGCCCTCTTCCTCCGCACGTCGAGCGTCGTCCAAGCCGTTCATCGGGATCCAGAGCTGCGTGGGATCGAAGGGCGAGAACACGACGTCGTACACGTTCCGCATGCCCGTCGCCACCAAGGTCTTCTTGAGGGGAAGCTTCTTGATCGAGAGGTTCTTGGCATCCGGATCCAATCTAATGACAGACCCCGACCATGGAACTACTTCGGGATTACCGCCTTCGACCCCGTCGTCGGTCGCGTTCCCGTTGGTGACATAGAGCATGCCGTCGGGCCCGATCGCCATCCCGTTCGTGTTGTGCCGTCCGTTGGGAAGGTCACCGATGAGAAGAGTCTTCTTTTCGGCCACGCCATCCTTGTCTTTGTCCTCGAGACGCCACACGCGGCCGTAAGGCCGGGATCCATACGGGCCCTCCTTGGTGGTCGAGTCGGCGACGAATACCGTTCCGTCGTCTGTAGCCAGCACGCCGAGCGGAGACGAGAACCCCTCGGCGAAGGTCTCCGGTGGACCACCGCTTCCCTGAACGTCGTCGACGACGCTGATGCGACCGTTGACGTAGTCGGCGATGTAGAGCCGGGGCGGAGCTTCCGGATCGCGCGTGTCGGGACCGAGATCCAATCCGGTACCGGCGCCACCGGCGGTCGCGTAATGCGTGATGACGAAGCCCGCGGGAACCTGAGGCAGAGTTGACGATCCGTCCGCAGTTGCTGCGCCGACCGGGGTCCCGGCTAGAAGAACGAATGCGAGGCCAGCGACGGCTTTCCTCACGGGGCGGCTACTAAGCGGCCTTTCATGCCCGGATGAAGCGTGCAATAGAACGTGTACGCCTGGCCCGCCTTGAGATTCTCCAGACCCAGCACCGGTGTCTGATCGAGACCGATCAACTGGCTCCAGAACAGCGGGCACTTCTTCTTCGGGAAGTCGCGGCACCACGGCATCTTCTTCTTTGCATAGACGCCGTCGGCGATCGCGTCGTGCACGACGTTGTGCTTCTCGATATCGAAGTTGTAATAGGTGATCTTTGCTCCCGGCTGAACGACTACGGCGGCCGACGCGTAGCCTCCGAACTTGGCGCCCGGGCCTGAAACGACGGGCATGCCCTCGGCCACGGCCGATGACGAGGCGGGGGCCGCGCCGATGAGCATCAGGAAAGCCACGAACGGCAGTAGAAGTCTTTTCATCGTGAGATCGCCCCCATCGTCCGGTCCATCACTCAGTGGTTCGCCGGAACCGTGTTCGGTCCTTCTGGATATGCCGGGTTTCTACCGCTTTCGCAGGCGTCCCAAACGGAAATTCACCTGTGGGATCGACACGCTCGATGCTTCGCCCTGAGGGCAATTCGACGAAACCTGAAGCCCGAACAGAACCGTCAGCTTCCCTTTGCGAGGCCATTTCCAGAGCTTGGCCCGAAGGACCCCGCCCTGGGCCGCAGCCGGTCCTTGCAACGAGCGGTACCCGATGCTCTCGCCGCGCTGCCTGACGGTGATCGTCAACCACGTGTAGCCATCCGCTTCGAAGTCCCCGTATCGGGCCGTGATGTGGCGGATGCGTCTTTTCTTGAGCTTTTGAACCACCTTGAAGTTGGCCCACGCGGCGTGGGAGTCCGGGCAACCGACCGGCCCCGGCTCGGGGTAGAGACGGACGATCGATATGCGACCGCTATCGGGGTCGGCCTGGATCTCGTTGAACTCGTCGCCTCCGGTAGGTCCCATCTTGTACGGAGGCTTCTTTTGGATCACTTGCCGCTTTGCCTGCTGGCCCCCGGCAGGGGTCGCTACGAGACCCGAGGCCACCAGTCCCAGAACCAATGAGACCGATGCCAACCTCCGCAACAGCTTGGCCGCTAGGGGGACCAAGGATTCGCCCATAGCTCGTGGAGAACTCCCCTGTTCGTCCGCTCTCCGTAAACGGAGTTCGACGCCATCGGGGACCGGAGCAAAGCGCCGGAGCCGGTCAGGTACTGCTGGTCGCGGAACTCCTGTACGTCGTCGCATTTGAGCTCGTTGATCCGCGTGTCTTCGACCCGATAAGCCTCTACTGCATTCCAGCCGAGGATGCGGTTACGGATCGAACGCTCTGGGTGAGCCTTTCCGTCCGTCGGCCATTTGTTTACCCGCGGGTGCTTGCGCACGTACGTCGACCGGGCCAGTGCGTTGTGTCGTGGGTCCCATGCATCGCCGTCCAGCCCGTGCGGCAGGTTGTAGAGCTCTTTACCCTTTTCGGAGAACTGGAAGTTGCGGAGAGCGACGATCTCTGAGTGAGGAGATCCGAACCACAAACTGTCGGTCCCCCAGCAGATCCTGAGCGGACCGACGTACTTGATCATCTTGCCGAGGTAATGGGAGGCATCTCGCGTGTTCTGCATGACGCTGCGCCAGACAGAACCGGTCTCGGCATAGACGTTGGGGACGTTCCCATGCTCGAGCCCGGCGGGGATGAACTTCGTGGCATCCCACCCGTTCTCTCTCAACGATTTTACGAGGCAATCGGTCCCACGGTCGGCGGAGTTCACCTTGTTATCACCCGCATACTCGTGCTGAGCATCGCCGTCGTATCCCGAGTGATAGATGAGGAACTTCACCTTCGGGAACTGGCGGGCGGCCGGTCCGACGTCTCTGGGACTGGCACACCGCTGATCGAATGCCGGGAGGGCAAAGCCCTTGTGCACCGCGATGATCGGGGGCATGTTGTATTCCTCGGACACCTTCTGCACCTGGTCACAGAACTGCAGCCCGACATGGTCGTCCATGTACCAGCCGCTCTGATACGGAACGTCTCCCCAGGCCGTGTAGATCTTCCAACCCCGGATCTTGTCGCCGTACATCTCTTTGTTGAGGCGCATCTGCTCGAATTCTTCCTGCATGAAGATCGGATCGACCCCGGTTCCCCCGGGAGTAGACGAGTAGCCCCGGTTCGGCATCACGAACGCGTGCATGTACGACCGGGTTGTGCCCGACAACTCCTTGATCGTGTCCAGTGTGAGAGCGGCTTCAGCGACCGGCAGCGGCTGGTTGTTCGGGTCCGCGGGAACGGCCGAAAGGATCGTCATGTTGGTGGCCGAGTCGAGGAAGAGCTCTTTCATGTAGTGGAACCGTCCCAGGTTCTCGATCGGGTCGACCTCGCGGCCCCCCCGGAACGGTGTATCGCTGGGCCAGTAGGGGTCGGGATCGACAGAACCGCCAACGCCTCCGGCCTGAGGCCAGATAGCGGCGAAGAATGCTTCGATCGCTGGATTCGTAGCACGCCAGGTCCCATTCGGGTCAACGTGATGACTCTGAACGTCGAACACGAACTCACCGGGCGGATTGCCGAGCTGCGCCCCTGGGAATTCGAGGTCACAGGCCTGGTTCGTCAGCGTGTTGTGCGCGTTGACCTGATAACCACCCCACGTGGTGCCGGTGATCTGATTGATCGCCCACAGTCCAACAGAGAACGCCGCCGCGCTACGAACGAAGTCCCGCCGGCTCATGTTGAGGATCCGGCGCGCCTTCTCGGTCTCGCGCTCCGCCAGCGCCATGATCGCCAGTTGGTCGGGCGTTGGATCGCCCGGCAAGTATTCGCCGTTGGAACATGGGAGGACGTCTACCGGCAGTCCTTCCCATGGGTCGGGGAACGATTTCTTCCAGGTGATCACGCGTCCGCCCTCCTCCGCTGTTTCGTCAGCCTGGCGAGGATAGCTACTTGACCACCCGGATGGCACCTCGCATACCGGGATGGATCCGACAGAAGAACGAATACGTCCCGGTCTCCGACGGAGTGAAGTCCCAGTACAGCCCGTCCTGCAGAGCCTCCTCGGTCGACTTGTCGTCGTCACCGATCTGGCCGCTGGCCGGCGAGAAGAAGACTCCGTATCCAACCTCGGTCGAGTCGAAATCCATCTTGTCGCCCGGACCCGTCGACCCATTGGGCGTGGGGTAATCCACTCCGGTCATCCCGGTACACGGTTCCTTGCATCGGGTGACCGTGTGCCAGATGTTGAGGAACGTATCCGTGTTCCAGAACCTGACCGTGTCGCCCCTCTTCACCAGAGGGACACCGTTCTCGTAGATCATCGAGATATCTGCAGGACCATAGGTGAAGCCGGGCATTGGTATATCGGACATCAGTTGGCCATCCTTCTTCGGCAGGGCCATGCAGTCATCTTTGCCGCAGCCGCCGAAGAATTGCGCCTCGCGCATCGCTCCGTGCGTGATCTGTCCGCGTAGACAAAGTGTCTTGTTCGCACCGGTCAGCTGGGGTTTGCATCCGGTCTCGTAAGGGATCCCCTTGGGATGCATGGTCCCGACCGGCGCACGAGCGTCGAGCTTGACGTTGTCGTCGAATACGTCGACACCCGGATCCCCGTGCGGGTCCTTGGGCGCGACCCACGCCATGACGATCCCCATGTTCTCGTACCAGGACGCGTACTCCGATTCGTAAACCGAGTTGAGTCGAAGGATGTCGCCCTTCTTGATATTCACCTTCCAGTCAACCTGAGAGCCCGTTCCCGTCATCGAGAAGTTCCAGCTGTTCCAGTCCTTCGTCTTAGCGACACGATCGGGGTTCTTCTTGTCGAAGTACACGGCATCGGAGATATGGATCATCTTCTCCTTGCCCTTGCGGACGAGGCTGACCTCGTCGCGTATCCCGCCCGGATGTAAGTGACCTCCCATGAGGATCAATGTGCCGGCCATGTCTTCGGTGACTTTCCAGTCGGCACCCTCGAGCTTTATGGGTTTGCCTTGTTGCGGCGTGTCGCCGCCGTAGACATCGTGACGGGCGCAGTTCTCGTCGGGCCACGAGCACTCCATGATCCCGAGCTTCTTGTTGTAGTGGCCGAAGCCTTTCTGCGAGTTGTAGACGGGATTGCCGCTCGTCTCGGGCGCGCCCTTGGCGATCCTCTCGCTTTGCACGTCCAGCCAGACCGGTTTCGTCGGGACCATTCCGAGCTTCTCCGCGTCTTCGTCAGCCACGAAGTCGATGTCGTAGGTGATCCAGACTTCTGTCGGCTGGGTAACGGCGCTGTGCACCATGTACAGGAGCAACCACTGGTCCTGCGCGCCGACGTGCATGCCATAGCCCTTGGGCCAGAAACCGATCGTCTTCTCTTCACCCGATGCGAAGAAAGGACCATTGCCGTAGGACTCGCCCGCGTTCAACCACGTGCCGTGATGCAGGTGAACAGTGTGGATCGGGGGCGGCTCGCCCGTGGCGTCCACGAGGTCGGGCTTGAAACGAGTGATGAGCCCGTCGTACGCAGGCTTCTCGATGGTCACGGGTCCGATCAGGACGTCGTTCTGTCCGGGCTTCACGGTGATCGGTCCGTAAGTGAATTTGATGCGCTTGCACTTGTCGCCGGCTTGCGCGCTAGCAGTGGCCTTCCAGCCGTGCCGCTCGTAAGGAGTCTCGGCCTTACAAGGCGCGCCCGGCACCTCCTTGATGAACGCGGGATCGGGTGTGGGCGGAACCTGAGCGAACGCAGGCATCACCGCCATGAGCATCAGAAGTAGTGGTGAAAGTGAGATCGCTATCCGGCGCATCAGAACCCCCGTCCGTTCGTGTGCATCCGCTGGCTCGACTTGCTAATTGCTCTTGCTAGTACCCGTTTCGCCCATATTCGCACCTATTCCTCCCCGATTGCCAAGATTGCCTTCTCTAAAAGCTCGATCACCCGCCTGACCGTGGTGGCCACAGCCTCGAGAGGTGCCTCGCGATTTATCTGCACCCGCAGCTCACGGCCCAGGAGGGGGGCGAGCTCTTCGTGTATCTGGGGGGCGGCGGCGACCAAAGGAACCTGCAGATCGGCGTAGTCCTCGGCATAGATCCGAGCGACCAGCTTCTCAGCCCGCCCCACTTCGCCATGGCGGAGGACGTCCGCCAACAACGCCAAGCGAAACTCGATGCGGTTGAGCGCTTCACGAGCGGTCGGGGTTTCTCTGAGGATCGCCCCTCCGGCGCTTGCCAGGTCGGCTCGGAGCCGGTCAACCACTCCAGCCACCTCCGCTACCGGAGATGGAACCTCGGGGGCGTGCGGCCCCGGCACCATGCCCGCGAGCTCTCGGCTCGCGGCGGTCACGAATTCCGCCCCCGACTCGGCCTGCGCCACAAGTCCTTCTGCCATCCTGTCGAGCTGTCTCAGGAAGCCGTACGCGTCCTGATACTCGGGAAGCAGAGTCACGCGAGACCCGTCTACTGCTCGTGAGTACTTGACCAACGCTGCCCGCGCCAGGGCTGCGAGCACGGAGGCCTGGTAGGCGGGGGACGCTGCGGCAGCCCCGACACATGCCGTGATCGAGTCCTGCCCGAGTCGCGTGGCTGCTTCGAACGCGGCATTTACGTCGGCGGGGGCACTGCGCTCGCGGAGAACCGATGCCGCCCGCCCCAATGACCGGGCCATCTCGGCTCCCAGCCCATGCTCGAGCAGATCCTCGTAGATGTCGGGAAGGACCTCCATAAGTGGATGGCCGGCATGGAGCAGGGCACCCGGAAGGTCTCCCGTGAGATAGAGCTCCAACGAGACCCGGTAGTGACCCGGGATCTCGGCGATCGAGCGGCCGAATGCGATCGCACGGGGACCGAACTCGGGACGGGCTTCGAGTGGCATGGCCCCTTTCGTTTTAGACATTTGCCCTGTTTGGCAGGATTAGGGTGGATCCGACCGAAGTTATATACAGCGGATCCGGCGTCGGAGGAGGCGTAATGTCGCGACGAATCGCCATCGTTCTCGTGTTCGGCTTGCTAGCGGGCTCGTTGATCGGCGGCCCGGGTGCTGAAGCAGCCAAGAAAAAGAAGAAGGTCGCGGCCCGAGTGGGCACCTTCTCGCAACCGATCGCCGAGCTTCCGTTGTTCGCGAAGCGGCCCCCCCAGGACAGCAAGGAGTCCGTCAAATCTCCATCCGGAGTTTCGATGGTGATGCTCCCGGACGGCAGAGTCGTTTACTGGGGTGGATTGGAGAACCTCGAAGACGGTCAGTACCCGCTGCCCGCCGATGCCCCCAACCAAGTCGTCAGCAGTCGCACCCGCATCCTCGACCTAACCAAGAAGTCTCCGACGTGGACGGTTCCCGATCCTCAAGACTCCGGTAAGCACGATCTGTTCTGCGCCGACCAACGATTGTTGATCGACGGCCGTTTGCTTGCCGTGGGCGGCACGGTATGGGAAGCAGATCCGGTTGAGAACCCCGCGGGGGAACCGGCCGGCACCGGCGAGTTGTTCGGCTCGAACGCGACGCGCTTCTTCAACTACGACTCGAAGCCCGGATGGGAATTCAACAAAGACTTCATGCACTACCCCCGCTGGTACCCCACCTTGATCACGCTCCCGAGTGGGAAGTTGCTGACCGTGTCGGGCGTCGAGCGCCTCCTTTACAACGACAAGGGGCTCAACGTTCATCAGACGGAGATATTCGATCCGGCGACAAATAAATGGACGGAGAACGGGGCTGAGGGTGAGGTCTCGCTACCTCTCTTCGCGCGACTGCACCTCCTTCCGGATGGCACCGTCTTCTACTCGGCGGTGGGTCAGATGTGGGGACCCTTCGGTCAGGCATACGACGAAGCTCTGTGGATGAGTCACAAGATCTATGACCCCAAGAGCAACACATGGGTGACGTCCGGCTCCGGCGCGTACGGCGCACGAAGCGGCGCATTCTCGGTGATGTTGCAGCTCAAGCCGCCGTACACGGAAGCGAGGATCCTCGTCGGTGGCGGCACGCTCGGCACCTCGCCCGGTTCCTACCTGGCCACCGACCTGACTGAGATCATCACGGTCAAGGACGGGGTCTCGACGAGCCTCCCAGCCGAACCGATGAACAATCCCCGGTGGTATTCCAGCGGTGTCCTGCTTCCGACCGGAAGAGTGCTCGCCTTCTCGGGAGCAGACAAAGACGAGGTGATCGCTCCGGCAAGCGAGACACCGGTGAAACAGGCCGAGCTGTGGACGGGAAGCAAATGGAAGCCTCTCGGAGAAGCCGGTCGCATCCGCACGTACCACAACTCAGCGATGCTGCTGGCGGATGGAAGTGTTCTGGTCGGTGGTCACGCCCCCATCAACGACGGTTACGGAGCGACGGGGAACGCCGATCCGCCCACCGGAACCAACAACCTCAAGGACCCGTCGTTCGAGATCTACAAGCCGCCGTACCTCTTCCGCGGCAAGCGACCCAAGATCACGAAGGTGCAGAAAGGGATCGCGTGGGGCCAGGACTTCGAAGTCGGGGTCTCTCGCTCGGACAACATCAAGAAGGTCGCCCTCGTTCACCTGCCCAGCGTTACGCACATCACCGATCCCGACATGCGCTCGGTCGTGCTCGACTTCGAAGCACGGGGTCCACGCAAGCTCCGGGTGAGCGCTCCTCCGTCGGGCAACGTTGCTCCGCCGGGCTACTACTACCTATTCGTGATGAAGAAGAACGGCAAGAAGAACGTGATCCCCTCGAAAGCGCGGGTGGTAACCGTCGACGCGCAACCCACCGGGGGCCGCGCTCCTGCTCCGATGGGCATGTAACTTCACTGAATGCGAAGTAAGGGAGCGGCGGTCCTGGCTACCGCCGCTCTTTTCTTTTCTGCGACGCCGATCGCCTCCGCTCATGAAGAGTCGGCTCTCCACGCTCTGTCCGTGATCGATGCGGTCACCCCCCAGGTCCCGGGATTGTCTTTCCGAGTGATACAGATAACTCAGCCCGTCCTGTTCGCTCGCAACCACACCGGTCGAACCCTGACCGTTTTCGGGGAGAAGGGCGAACCCTTCCTGCGTCTGAGGGATGGCCGTGTCGAGACGAACCTCCACTCGTCGCTCACATACACCTCCAGGGACCCGATGGGCCCCCATGGAGCCGCCCCCACCGATCTAAACCCTGCCGGTAAACCCGACTGGAGCCTGCTAAGTCGTCGTGACAGCTGGTCGTGGTTCGATCCGCGCATCCGGTTCGCCGGATCCGATCAACACACGTGGGAGGTTCGGGCGAAGCTAGGGAACCAAGACGTTGCGATCACTGGAAGCTTCGAGTCATTGACCGGCCACGGCCATTTCGCTACTCAGCTCGAACCACCGCGCGACGTATCGAATCTCGAGATTCGGCTGTTGGACGGCTTGGTTCCGGCCGTCTACGTGCGCAACGACACACGAAAGACGCTGCGCGTGTCCGGGCGGCACGGGGAACCCTTCCTCGAGATCGGGCCCCGGGGGGTCTTTGCGAACCTGAGGTCGCCCGATTACTACTTGGGCGGCAATCAAACGGTGAGGAACGTTCCTCGATCGGCCGATCCAGAGGCTCGCCCTCAGTGGGAAAGGCTCTCCGAGGTCCCGATCTGGTCATGGCTCGAATTTCGGGCTCGGCTACCGGCTCAGGCGCACCAGCGTTCCACGCTCGGCAGCGAACGCAAGGTGATCCTGACCTGGATCACCCCGATGGTCTTAGGGGAAGAGCGATTACCCCTGAAAGGAAGCGTCGTGTGGAACCCTCCGCGCCGGCAGTCATCCGAAGGAGAGCGTTCCTCGACAACAACCGTGTGGCTGTCCGCGATCGGCGGTGTGTTGATCGTCGTGGGCGCCGCCCTGCTCGCGCGCCGTCGACGGTTGTCTGCGGGTTAGAGCGGAAAGATCAACGGGAAGAAACTCCGAGCGAAGCTACGCGCCTTCTTCTCGCACGACTCGGTCTTGTCCTTGCGGTTGCTGAGAACACACTTGTCTCTACCGGGCCCGCCATTGAAATTGTTGACTCCCTCGCCGCCGATAAGGACGTCGTCGCCTGCTTCGCCCTTCAGCTTGTCGTCACCCTTTTCGCCCCACATCTTGTCAGCGCCAGCGCCACCGGTAACGGTGTCCTCATTCCCGCCCGCGTGCACCTTGTCGGCGCCATCCTGCCCGGCGACCTTGTCGGAGCCGCCGCCG
>DASQLQ010000044.1:0-4454 GCA_035629935.1 Actinomycetota bacterium | reverse complement strand
GCTCGTCTACGGGCTCAGGTCGTTGGAGGACGGCTACATCCCACCGATCTTCGATCCCGACATGCTCGATGGGAAGGTCAAGGTAAAGGCCCGCGACTCGATCCTGTGGACCCGCGAGCTACTCCAGAAAGAAGGGATCTTTAGCGGGATCTCGTCGGGTGCTGTCATCTGGGTCGCCCAACGTGTGGCGGAACGCATCGCTAGAGACGGCGGCGGCGATGTCGTAGCCCTGCTGCCCGATGGCGGATGGAAGTACCTATCGACCGAGGCATGGACCCAGGACATCGACACGGCAGAAGCCCAGGTCGAAGAGGTTCTGTGGTGGTAGCGGCGGGCTCGCGCCCGATCGGCATGTTCGACGCGGGACTCGGGGGGCTCACGGTGGCCCGAGCTGTTATCGATCTTTTGCCGCACGAGGACCTCATCTATTTCGGCGACACCGCAAGGTGTCCGTATGGTCCGTTGGAGCCCGAGGTGATCCGGCGCTATTCCCTTGAGATCGCCGACCATTTGGTGGAGCGCGGCGTGAAGCTGCTCGTTGTCGCCTGCAACTCCGCCGAATCGGCAGCGTTCTACGAATCGACAGGCCGCTACGACGTGCCGATAGTCACGGTCATCGAGCCCGGGGTGAGGGCGGCGGTCGCGGCCACGCGGAATCGACGTATCGGGATGATCGGGACGGAAGCGACAGTGGACTCCGAGGCGTACGAGTCGGCGATGGCCAAGACACGAGCGAATGTCGAGTTCTTCGTTCAGGCCTGTCCCAAGTTCGTGGAGTTCGTCGAAAGTGGCGACACAACCTCTGACGCTCTTATCGCAGCAGCAGAGGAATACCTCCTTCCGCTGAAGGAGAAGGCCATAGATACTTTGATCCTCGGTTGCACGCACTACCCGTTGTTGTCCGGAGTCATCCAGTATGTGATGGGGGAGGAGGTCGTGCTGGTCTCGAGTGCCGAACCAACCGCCAATGAGGTCTACGCGGATCTCCTCGATGCCGATCTCCTCAACCGACAAGAACAACCGGGCGATCTGAAGTTCGTCTTGTCCGGGGACCCCGATCCAGAACTGGGTCGCAGATTCCTCGGCCCGGAGTTCGGCAACGTCGAGAACCATCCGTGGGGGAAAGCGTGAGCTTCTCGGTGCAGGTGCTCGGCACGTCGGGCATGTACGCGACGGTCGAGAGAGCTTGTTCCGGGTATCTGGTGCGCCTGGACAACAAGAAGATATGGCTCGATGCGGGGGCAGGAACCTGGCGAGGACTACTCGCAGAGATCTCGTACGAGGAGATCGACGGCGTGATCCTTTCGCACCGGCACCCAGACCACACCACAGATGTATTCCAGGCGTATCACGCTCGGCGTTATGGCGGACCTGAAGCTCTGCCGACAATCCCGTTGTGGGCGCCCGCCGAAACGATCGATTATCTGCTGGCGTTCATCGAGGAGTTCAACGAATCGTTCGATCTCCACGCTGTGACGGCAAACGACTCGCTGGAAGTCGCCGGCGCCATGGTGAACTTCGTATCGATGGCGCACCCTCCGGAGACGTTGGGCGTTCGCATCGAGAAAGAAGGCAAGGTGTTCGCCTATTCCGCCGATTCTGGCGAAGCTGCCGACTTCGGTCGATTGGCCTCGCGTGCGGATATTTTCGTTTGCGAAGCGACGTTGCAAGACGGCGACGAGCTATGGGACGGACATCTGTCCGGTGCTCAGGCAGGACGCATCGGCGCCGACACACGCGTCGAGCGGTTGGTACTGACGCATCTGCCTCCCGGTCGTGATCACGAAACGACTCTGAAAGAGGCGCGTGGAACCGCAGACACTGTGTCTGTCGAGCTTGCCGCAGACGGCATGCTCATAGAACTCGTACCCTGACTCCAGGAGGTCACCGGTTTGGAACGTGTAGACGGACGCGCTCATGACGAGCTTCGGGCGGTAAAGATGGCGCCCTATTTCATGCCCAACGCCGAGGGTTCTTGCTTTGTGGAAATGGGTGACACCAAAGTCATCTGCACGGCAACGATCGAGGAAGGCGTGCCCAGGTGGATGAAGGGAAGGGGCACGGGTTGGGTAACTGCCGAGTATTCGATGCTGCCTCGGTCGTCATCCGAGAGGATCCCGCGCGAGGTGTCGAAGGGACGAGTGTCGGGCCGAACACAGGAGATCCAGCGTCTAATCGGTCGCTCGTTGCGGGCCGTCACCGATCTAACGGTCCTTGGCGAAGTCAGCATCATCGTCGACTGCGATGTGCTGCAGGCGGATGGAGGTACCCGCACCGCATCGATCACGGGCGGTTTCGTTGCCCTGGCTCAGGCGATCGATTCGCTACAAGAGAAGGGACTGACCGGTGACCCGCTGCACACGTCGGTCGCCGCGGTCAGCGTTGGGATCGTCGAAGGGACTCCCTGTCTGGACCTCAACTACATCGAAGACTCCACAGCCGAGGTCGACATGAACGTGGTGATGACCGGCGACGGCAGGTTCGTCGAGGTCCAGGGCACGGCGGAGCGTGGCGTGTTCGATCGCGCCGCGCTCGACCAACTGGTCGACCTGGGAGCCACTGGGATAGCCGAGCTGACGATGCTCCAACAGAAGACCCTTGGTGCCCCCGCCGGCGAGTGAAGGCCGTCTTTGCGTCGCGTAACAGGCACAAGGTAGAGCAGGTTCGAGTCCTCTTGCCCGGCTTCGACCTGGTAACGATCGACGAGATCGCTCCCGACACCGTTCTCGAGGAGCCGTTCGACACCTTCGAAGAGAACGCCTTGGCGAAGGCTCGCGCTGCCGCCAAGGCCACTGGATTGCCGGCGGTGGCCGACGATTCCGGTGTCGAAGTCGACGCATTGGGTGGCGAACCCGGTGTCAGGTCGGCACGCTACGCCGGCGTCACGGCCACCGATGAAGACAACAATCGAAAGCTCGTCGCGTTGCTCGCTGATGTTCCAAAAGAGGAACGCACTTGTCGCTACCGGTGTGTTGCCGTGTTCGTGACACCCGAAGGAGAGGAAGTCCTAGCCGATGGGTCGTGCGAAGGCCGCGTGGTCCTGGAGGGCAGGGGCACACTCGGCTTCGGTTACGACCCCCATGTGATCCCCGAGGGCGAGACTCGGACGATGGGCGAGATCCCTCTGGACGAGAAACTGAAGTTCAGTCACAGGGGCCGGGCTTTTAGAGCCCTGGCAGAGAAGTTGGGAAAGAGGGACGACTAAGCGTTCAGCGCCACGACCTGGTCGTGCAGTGCAGCGTTCGTCGTCAGTGCAGAGCCTTTCTTCGTCCAGGGGCTCCCGTCGAGGTGTGTCAGCTTGCCGCCGGCTTCACTGACGATCGGTTCCAAGGCGGCCACATCCCAGACCGACAACTCGGGCTCGACCATGACGTGAGCGGCTCCTCTCGCTACCAGCATGTGCCCCCAGAAGTCTCCGATGCCGCGCGAGCGCCACGTTCGCTCGGTCATCTGTGTGAAGAACTCGTCGAGTCCGCTGGCGTGGAACTCGCGAGCGTCTGCGTACAGGAACATCGCTTCTTCGAGCGTTGACACATCGTCGACTCTTATCTCAGTGCCGTTCACCCGTGCACCGGCGCCGATAGCTCCGTCGTAGGTCTCGCCGAGTGCGGGTGCGTGCGCGACCCCAACAACGCTTCGTCCATCGATCTGCAGCGCCACGAGGGTTGCCCAGATGGGGATGCCGGCGATGTAGTTGTTCGTGCCGTCGATGGGGTCGAGTACCCATGTCGGGGCCCCTTCGACCGGAGGTCCTCCCCCCGCAGCGGTCAGTCCTTCTTCTTCGCCGAGGATGTTGTGCTCGGGGAACGTGCGGGCGATCCGCAGCCTGATCTGCGCTTCGACGGCCCAGTCGGCCTCGGTCACCCAGGTCCCGTCGGTCTTCCGCTCCGTCTTTGGGCCTTGGCCGTAGTGGCCCATGGCGATCCGGCCCCCGAGCTTGGCGAGCTCGAGGGCGAACGACAATTCATCCGCATAGTCCGTCATCGCTCGCAAGAGTAGTCAGTGCAGGCACGTAGGATTCCGGTGTCGCGGGCGTGATGGAATTGGCACACATGCGGGCTTTAGGTGCCCGTGCTCGAAAGAGCTTGAGGGTTCGAGTCCCTCCGCCCGCACGTATCTACGGCCCGTCGCCGCTCTGTTCGAGGATGCCGGTGGCTATCTTCTGTAGCGCGCCACCTTCTGATCCGACGAGGTAGATGAGTACGTTGTCCGTGGGGAAGGCCGCCACCAACGCCGTCCCCTCCGCATTGATGAGGACCCCGCGGCCCCCGAGGATCTCCCGAGTGCTGCCCGGGGCGACTTCTTTGAAGACGTCCAGCTGGAGGTCTTCGGTGGTCAGATCCCCTGCGTCGTAGGCCGCGGCTACCACCTCAGCAGGCACCGGCTCTCCATCGATCAGCACGGAACGCACCGTGGCGTCGACGAGCTCGACGTTTGATGGAGTAGCGCCGGTG
>DASQLQ010000043.1:0-20646 GCA_035629935.1 Actinomycetota bacterium | reverse complement strand
CGATCGATCGTGAGGCCCATGAAGCGCTCGAAGAGCACCGGGTCGGGGCGGCCCTCTTTCATGAACAACGCGAGAGTCTCCTCGGCATCGAGCGTGATGTAGAGGCTCCTCGCTCGGGCGGCAATCAGGTCGACGGACCTTCCCAATGCACGGTCGATCCCTGCCATGTGAGACGGACCGGCGACAACGATCGCTGCATCACCTTCACTGATCCCCATAGAGATGAAAGTGCTGACCGACTCGATCAACGATTCATCCTCGTCATAGAACTCGACGAAATGATCGCTGGGCTCGGGTCCCGCGGGAGTCGCTGAAGAGCGATCTAGTGCGGTGATAACCAAGCTTCCGATGTCTGGAGACATGCGACGCACTCTAATCGGTGTGACGGCTTGTGTTACTTGCCCTTCGGGATCACATAAGTGCCCGTAACGGTCAAAGTGTCGTTCGGATAAAGCACCCTAGAGCACTTCGTCTCGCAGGCTCGAAAGCTCCCGGCCGATGAACTCCGGCGTCTTGTGGCCCTCGATCCAGTCATCGATCCGGTCCCACCATTCGTAGAGCCAGTCGATGAGATCGCTCTCCTCCGTGGGAACCTCGGCAGCAGGGATGCGCCAGTACTGAGCGGCGATCGGCTGTCTCAAAGGGATCCGGCTCCACAGCTCCTTGAACGTGCCCAATTCCTCGAGCACCGAGTGGGTGACGAACGCGACGTCGGCTTCGGGAGCATTAAGGATGGCCACGGCGGGCCCTCGGTGACGCGGCGGTAGCACGTTGAGCATCGCCGTGGCCTTGTCGGCGTGCTTCGTGTATCCCTTCTCGGTCAGGTATTCGATCGCCCGCAGCCGCAGACGCTGGGTGAAGTCACGGCCCTCCGGGAACAGAACGAACGCATCCTGGTCACGCAGACCGCTTGCCAGCTCGCCGATCGCTTTCACATAGCGCTCGCTGTCCTTCTTGTCGTGGGTGATGAATCGGTTCGGCAGACGGTTCCCCATCGTGTCGAACAGCGGATCCCATTGCAGCTTGGCCAGCATGACGATCCTGGGGCGTCGGCCGTAGGCGATCATCAACGTGCCGATCAGCATCAATGAGTTGCCCGGCCCCGCATGTCGACAGAACACGAGGAGGGGGCCGGGTTGCGGGGTCGGTCGCTCTTCGATGTTGATCGTGAGGCCGAACAGAACCGAGACGGCTCGGTAGACCTTCAACAACCACCACGCCATGAAGCGGTAATGCGTCTCGACGGCCTTCTCCGTCTTCAATCCCGTACCGAAGCCGAATCGCACCCACAAGCCGACCATGGCGATCAGGCCGACGATCTCCATGAACAGATAGAACGCTACGAAAACCAGCATCCGGACGGTCCGCCAGTGACCGGGCACGAACAGATCCGAGATCGCAGCAACCGGGAGCAGCAGCACGCACAACCCCAGCAGGACGAGGCACAGGGCAAAGATCAACGGCCCAACGACGAGCCTGCGGATCCATTTCGGCGGCAACCTGTCCATCAGTTGCGGCTGTCCAGATACGCAAGCGTTGCTTCATGCGCGAGCTTGATGTGCCTAACGACCGACTTGAAGTTCTTGTAGCGCAGGTTGCCCAGGCTGTCGTACCGAGGTTGCTCGGTCTCGCCGGACGGAAGGATGTGCGCCGTGACGCCCTTGGGAAGCGATGCCACGTCGCGAGCGAACCGGTGTCGTCGTGCGACCTCGAACGAGACCATCCCGACCTGCCATGGGTTCTTCGGCGCGGTCAATGGTCGTTCGATCCTCCCGACGTGCAGCACGTAGATCTCTTTCGCTCCCAGGTCGATCGCTCGGCCGATCGGGATGCTGTTGACGATGCCCCCGTCGATGAAGTGCTCACCGTCGAGCTTCACCGCGGGAAGGATGCCGGGCACCGCCGACGAGGCGAGGATCGCGTCTACGAGTGGCCCCTCCGAGAACCAGTGCTCTGCAGCACGCTCGATCGAGGCGGCAACACACTGGAACGGGATCGCGAGCTCCTCGAACGTTTTGACCGGGAGCATCTTCTCGATCAGACGCCGCAGTGGTTGATTCGACTGCAGCGAGGTTCGGGTCCGCATCAACTGCTTGGCCCCCGAGATAACCGAACCCGAGAACACCTCGCTCTTGTCCAGGGTCGTCCACGTCTCTTGCAACCGATCGACGCTCTCAAGAGTGGGGGCCGCTGCTACGGCGGCACCATTCATCGCCCCGATCGAAGTTCCGCAGATCAGTTGCGGCACGATGTCCCGCTCGAAAAGGGCCCGGAGCATCCCAACCTCGCAGGCGCCCAACCGCCCGCCTCCGCCGAGGACGAACGCTATCTTCTTGCGAGAACGCGCCCGGGGCCGAGGTGACATGACCACCGATGATAGTTAGGCCCCTCCTTCGCCGCCCGCTGGAGTGATGGATTGCGCCTCAGCCTGTGTGGGCAAGACCAATCAGCAGGAGCGAACGCTCCCCGCGGCGAAGAAATCAGAGCACCACCGGCCCCTGAAGGAGTACGTCGTGACCCTGTTTGGCACCAAGAAACGATGGATCGCATCAGCGATCGCGCTGAGCTTCGCCTTCAGCGCGGCTCCGGTAGCGGCCCAGGAGGCCCCCGGTCCCTACTCGGGCGGGCCCACCCATTACGTCACGACCAGCGGCGGGTTCGACATCGCCCTGTCTGTCGTTCTCCCAGACGGCTACAAGAAGGGTCGTCGCTACCCCACGATCTTCGAGATGGCGGGGTACGAGAACGGATCAGCTAGCCCCGACGGGCGCACGATGCTCGGACAGACGAAGGACTTCCTGTGTGGCCAGAGCCAGGATCCCGAACAGTGCCCCGAGGAAGAACCGCCCCTCGCCGACGACAGCCACCACGGAACCTCGGCCTTCCGCTACGACGCGGACTACGTGACCGTGCACGCGAGCCTTCCGGGCACCGGTTGCTCGTCGGGTCAGTTCTCGCTCTACAACCGGGAGCACGCAAAAGCGGGGGCCGAGATCATCGACGAGTGGATCCCGAAGCAGTCGTGGTCGAACGGCAAGGTGGGTCTTCTCGGACATTCCTACTCCGGCGCCACTGCGATGCTGATCGCGTCTCACCAACCGGAGCACCTGGTGGCGATGACGGTCTCCGGCCTGGTCGACGACAACTACCGCGGGATCACCTTCCCCGGCGGCGTGCTGAACACGTTGTTCCCGCCCCTTTGGTACCTCGGGATCCGGAACGCGTACCACGTCATCGGTGGGAGTGCCCAAGGGATCGCACGCAACATCGACAACGAGAATGGGGCTCGCTGCGCGGCCAACACCGCTACGCACACCGTCGACATGGACAACGACCCGATCGTCAACGGGGTGATGGCCCAAGGCATGGACGGCGAGTACTGGCAGCGCGTCTCGCTCATCACGTACATAGACCAGATCGACGTGCCCATACACATCACCGGCACGTTCAACGACGAACAGACCGGTGCGCGCGGAACCACTCATCTGTGGGAAGCCTTGGGCGATGATCCGCCGAAGAGGCTGTTGCAGTCCAACGGCAACCACGACACGAACGTCGTGGCCGAAGAGACGTGGGCCGATCGCAAGGCGTGGATGGATTACTGGATGCGGGGCATCAAGCCCGATGCACGCTGGGGTATGAGCACGAGGAACGGGAAGGTCAAGCCGACATCCGTGCGCACGTTGTTCGAGCTCCATCCCAACGAGAAGGGCAACCTCGTCTCGAACGGCTACCACGACGCAACGAGTTGGCCCGTCGAAGGCACCAGTTGGGAGTCGTTCTTGCTCTGCGCCGGCAAGACCCTGTCGACAGACGCAAGTTCCTGTGAGGCCGGATCGGATACCTACTTCTCGGGCAGCCGCCGGCAGTCGTGGTTGTTCCAGGCGGGCTCGGAACTCGGCCCCCCCATCACCAGCGAAGACGGACCCGACCAGGTACTGCTCCGCGGTCCGGTCGTGGGCGAAGACGAAAGCTGGGCGATCGCCGGCCCGATCATGGCCGACCTCCGGATGTCGATCGCCGGCAACAACACCGACCTATTCGTCCAGGTCGCCGATGAGGACACGAAGACCAGGGAGCTGAAGTTCCTGACACGAGGCTGGCTGAAAGCCACCCACCGAACCATCGACGAGGAACGCAGCGACTACAGCGACGTGGATCCCGCCCGCCCCCACTTCATGTACCGCCCGTTCCGCCCTCACACCGAAGCGGCGGCGGTGACGCCCGGCGAGGCGATCGACTACCGGGTCGAGGTGTGGCCGACGGCGCACGTGTTCCGTCCCGGCCACCGGTTGGTGATGATCGTGACCGCGCCTCCCGCCGTCGACAGCAACTACTCGTTCGCGGTTCAGTCCAACCAGCCGGCGTCCCTCAACACGCTTATCTACGACCCCGAGCACCCGTCGTCACTCACGCTTCCCGTCATACCGGTGAGCAGCATCGGGAACCTCGGCGCTGATGGACCCGGTTGTGGCGACTACTGGCAGGTGCGCTGCGTAACTCTGCGCAATTAGGTCGTGTCGCGAGGACAACTAGCAGGACGGCGGTCTCGCTGCGGGTCCGGGTGTCCGCCCGCCCCCATCACGATCTTGCATGCGTCCCAGGGATCGGAGCCCCGCCCGACCTCGAGCAACTCGACGGTGTCGCCGGTCACACTGATGTAGCTGTAGCCGACGTTGTCCTTCTCGTTGGACTCCCGGATGCCCTTCACGGGATCGGCCCACATCCGGATCACGTAACGACCATCCCCGTTCACGCCGAAGTCGATGTAGTTGCCCGGCCGGTCCCACTCGTAGATATCCGACCAGCCCGGTCCCAACCCAAACCCGACGTGACCTCCCAGAGGGTAGAAGTGCTCCCAGTCCCGCAACAACTCCTCGCGGTGGGCGAAACCCTTCGTGCGTTTCTCGCCCGCTTCTTCCAACTCCCCGGTATCGGGATCCACGACACGGAACAACTGAAGTCCCATCGCCGCGTCATGGTGGTAGTGGCCGTGGCTCTCATGGAACTTGGCGAGACCGGCCAGCCGTTCGATAGCGGTTCCGTTGACGCGCTCGATTATCTGGAAAAGTTCTCGGTCCTCGGTCTGACCACCCGGCCCGATGCGAAGGCTCATCGGCCCTCGCCCGGTGTTGCGAACGCCGAATGCGAAACGCAGGCAACGCAGGGCCCCTTCTTCGTGCTCCTCCGGATGACAAGAGTCGCCACCGTTGGTGTCGATGCCCGTTGGCTCCTGATCCCCAGCTCCATTCGTTACCGGGAACAGGAACGAAGGGATGTGCGGGGGCAAGACCTGAAGGTTCGGAAGGACCGCTCCCTTCTTCACACCGAGCGACGGGGGCCTGGCCTCGAGCTTGGCGCGCATCCTGAATGCCGAGTCCGTAACGTCCTCTGCCGTCACCTCGATCTTCCACGTTCCGACGGCGGGGTCGGCGTCCCGCATCTCGGCCGAGTACAGGCCGGTGCCGGGGCTGAACGACCAACGATCGCCCTTGGGATCGGTCACGCGTACGTCGAACACGTCGTAAACCTCGGGATGGTCGATCCCGATCCGGAGCATGTGAGCGCGTTCGGTGACCTCGAGCCGGTAGGTCCAGCTATCGCCGGAGCCCTCCTCGACGTGGGGGCCGTCCCAGAAGAGGGCCTCGCCCCGCGACAAAGAACGCTGGGGGGCACCCTCAGCCACTTGCGGCGCGACGGCGATCATCACGAAGACGACGCCTAGGAAGAATCGATGCATTTGCCTTAAGAGATACGGCACGGGACCAATCATCTCCTGCAGTGGAGGGGACGGGGCGCCTGTTCACCCCAGAATTCCTCCCACGAGAGGCTTGGCAGAAGGCCGCCGACGGTCGACAATCGGAGGGAACTCACGGATCGAGCTCAGGAGGCACAGTGGCGAACAAAGACAAAGGCGGTAAGTCGGTCAAGAAGGCCCCGGCCAAGAGCCTGAAAGAGAAGAGAGCAAGCAAGAAGCAGAAGAAGAAGTAACGGCCCCGCTTAACGGTTTTCCCAGCGGTCTCCCGATCGGATCGAACGAAAACCCAACCAGATAACGTCCATCAACTGTGAGGTGAGCGCGTCGGGTGCGGACGCTGCGCCCCGCTGTGGAGCGGTCGCCAAACGCTCGCATGCACCGATCACCACCTGTGCGTAGGTCATCGCGGTGACATCGTCGCTGCCCGGCACCTCTGCACCGATCAGAGCTGCGATGAACCGCGCTCGGTCCTCGCGGATGCCTTCCAGAGCCTCGGCGGCCGCGCTGTTCGTCGTCGTTTCGGTCAGAAGGGCCAGCCACGCCGCCCTGTGTTGATCCATAAACGTGAAGTAAGCGAGCAAGCCGCGTGCGAACGCGTCCTCAGGGCCGGCGGCGCCGGCCACTGCTCCCTCGACCGCTGCACCCAGGTCGGTACCAGCCCGGGCGATCACCGCCGCAAGCAGCCCATCCTTCGAGCCGAAGTGTGTGTAGAGGATCGGCTTGGTCACCCCGGCCCGCTCGGCGATCTCCTCCATCGAGGTGGCCGCGATGCCTCGCTCGGCAAAAACCGTCTCGGCGACCGCTATCAGCTGCTGGTTGCGCTGGTCCCGGGGCATCCGCCTGCGAGGCGGAGAAGTGACGGTCATGGCCTAAGTTTACACCGAGTAACTTACTGGTACCATAGTTACCGACGGTAAAGTTAGCGCTGGGGAGGTTATCGGTGGCAGTCCGGGCAGAAGCGATCGAGCGCGAGCCGATCGCGGCCGATCTGCCGAGCCATGTCGACATCGTGATCGTCGGCAGTGGCTTCGCCGGGCTCGCCGCAGCCATCGCCTTGGCCACAGAGGGCCGCGAGTTCGTCGTGCTCGAGAAAGCGTCGGACCTGGGCGGCACGTGGCGCGACAACTCCTACCCCGGATGCGAGTGCGACGTCCCGAGTCATCTCTACTCGTTCTCGTTCGCACCCAACCCGGACTGGACCCAGGCCTTCTCGCCCCAGGAAGAGATCTACGACTACTTGAAACGCACCGCTCGGGATGCGGGCATCCTTCCCCGGATCCGATTCGATGCCGAGGTCCGCTCCGCTCGCTGGGATGCGGGCCAACAACGGTGGCAGCTCGAGACGGCACGCGGCCCCCTCAGCGCGAACATCCTGATCTCGGGCACCGGTGGACTGTCCGAACCTGCGATCCCGAACATCCCGGGACTCGAATCCTTCGCCGGCACCACGTTTCACTCCGCGACCTGGCGTCACGACCACGACCTCACCGGCAAACGCGTCGCGGTGATCGGCACGGGTGCGTCGGCGATCCAGTTCGTCCCACACGTCCAGAGTGCCGCGGCACACATGACGTTGTTCCAACGCACGGCTCCGTGGGTGCTCCCCCGCCGCGACCGCAGCATCAGCCGGCTCGAGCGCTGGATCTATCGACACATCCCGGGCGCACAGCGCGTCGCTCGCTCGGCGATCTACTGGTCGCGCGAAACGTGGATCGTCGGCTTCGCGATGAAGCCCGACATCATGCGCTTCGTCGAGAAGCAAGCACTCAGGTTCCTCCACAAGCAGGTGCCGGACCCAGTCCTGCGCAAGAAGCTGAGGCCGCACTACCGCCTGGGTTGCAAGCGAGTGCTCATGAGCAACACGTATTACCCCGCCCTTACTCAACCGAACGTTCACGTTGAAACGGACCCGATCGTCGAGGTGCTGCCGGAGGCGATCGTCACGGCCGACGCGGAGGGGAACCGAGTAGAGCATCCCGTCGACACGATCATCTTCGGCACCGGGTTCCACGTGACCGATCCGCCGGTTGCCGAACGTGTCTGGGGCCGCGATGGGCGAACACTTAGAGAGCATTGGAGCTCGACGAGCATGTCGGCTCTGCACGGGATAGCGATCGCCGGCTTCCCCAACCTCTTCTTCCTCGTCGGTCCGAACACGGGGCTCGGGCACACATCGATCGTGCTCATGATCGAAGCCCAGGTCCGCTACCTGGTCGATGGCCTGCGCCAGATGAAGCGCCATGGGGTCGGCGAGATCGAGCCGCGCCTCGACGTTCAGGATCTATACAACGCCCGGCTACAGAAGGATCTGCAGAAGACGGTGTGGAACGCCGGCGGGTGCGCAAGCTGGTATCTGGATGAGCGTGGCCGCAACACGACGCTGTGGCCCACGTTTACGTTCATGTTCAGGAAGGAGCTGCACCGGTTCGACCCCGCCAACTACGAAGCGCGGCCCCCGCATCACGAGCGCTCACACGCATCCCAACTGAGAGGTGTCAACGCATGAAAACGGAAGCCCAAACGGTTAAAGACGTTACCGAGATAGATGTACCTACTCAGGTCCTTCGCTGGCACGGGAACGAAGTGGTGTTCCACCGGTGCGGCGATGGACAACCCGTCCTTCTGATCCACGGGATCGCCGGCAGCTTCGACACGTGGAACGGAGTGCTTCCCGAAGTCGGCAGGGGCTGCATGGCCGTTGCGCCCGACCTCCTGGGCCACGGTCGCTCCACGAAACCGCGGGGTGACTATTCCTTAGGCGCCTTCGCCACTGGGCTCAGAGACCTGATGGAAGCGCTCGACATCCCTTCGGCGACGATCGTGGGCCATTCGTTGGGCGGCGGTATCGCTATGCAATTCGCCTACCAGTACCCCGAAAGATGCCAGCGTTTGGTGCTCGTCGATAGCGGGGGTCTCGGGCCCGAGGTCACTTCCCTGCTCAGAGCGGCCACGCTCCCCGGCTCCGACTTGGTGATCAACCTCGCAACCAGCGACCGGGCTCAGAGCATCGCTCGAGGCGCCATGCGCCAGATGCGCAAGGTCGGACTCCCCGCGCTGCGCGTGCCTCCCGGCATCGCGCACCACTTCCTGTCCCTTCGGGATCGGGACGCACGTCGTGCATTCGTCGCCACGGCTCGCAGCGTGATGGACCTGCGCGGGCAACGGATCGACGCCCGCGACCGTCTGTATCTCGCAGCCGAGTTGCCGACCATGGTCATCTGGGGCCGCAGAGACCGGATCATCCCTGTGGCGCATGGGATCGCTGCGCACGAGATGATGCCCGGCAGTCGCCTCGAGATCTTCCACGAGAGCGGCCACTTCCCACAGGAGCAGGAACCACGGCGGTTCGCCGAAGTGCTGCTCGACTTCATCAACTCGACGGAGCCGGCACAGCTTTCCCTCGACGTTCTAAGGAATCATGCGTTGAAGGATGGCCCGCCTGCGACCTGGGAGCCGGCAGCAGAAAAGGGCTAGGCGAGGCGCTCCACGACGCGGCCCCCATTGGACACGCGCAGGGCGAACGGAACCACGTCTACGTGGTACTTGCGCGCCAGGTCCCGGCGTTGCGACACGTCGACCAGAACCACCTTGTCCTCTGTGGCACTCAGGTGCTGCTCCAACTCGCGGCAGTCGCTGCACAACGGATGCGTGAACTGGATAACGGCATCGGAATCGACACCGAAGTCGGTGAGGTCGACCTGATCGTGATGGCCCGGACGGACACCTCGAAGACGTGAGATGACCCTGTACATCGTGCATCCCATGCAGAAGCCGGTGACCACAGCAAGCGTCGCGAGCGTCGCCACCATCCCGATCAGGAACCACCCGGCCGTGTGAAGTCCGGCAAGGTGAAGTGCCGTTGCGGAGAGCAGAAAGGTCGCACCCAGGATGTTCGCGAAGCGCGGGGGCCGCGCGTCTTCGATCGGCCCCTCCCCGAAACGTGGCTGGAGGACTTCGAAATAGAAGAGGCATGTCACGCAGTACCGACGGCCGAACAGCAGACCGATAGCGAGCTGCGCGCCCATGATCGACGCCACCCACCACGCACCGGTCGCCACGGCCAGCAGGCACATCGAAGCGACAACCCCCTGGTTGAAACGCGGAGCGCGCTCGTCGATGACGTCCGTATCCCGGTACGGATCCGCCGTTCTGTTTCTGGCGATGGCCGAGCCCATCGCCTTCCCAATCGTTTCTTGGGGCTCGCTCCGGGTCTTTTCCACTATTTGCACGGTGAAATAGTACCATCCAGCGATATGCGACGATCCGGCCCCGTTGAGCGGCTAAGCCCTACTCATCCGGCGTGCCCACGCCGGCGCCTTGTGTAGGTAACCCTGCGTGGTGAGCCAGCGGAGATGGCGGGCGCTGGTCGAGACCCACCTGCATCCGTCGCGGCCGATGTGGGCAGGATCGATGCCCGCCTCACGACTAAGAGCATCCAGCGCGAGCTGAGCGATGTGCACGTGGCCGCGTGCGTTCGGATGACATCCGTCGATGCTGCACTCCGACATCGTGTAGCGCCAACCATCCGGCGCATCCATGCACAACGCCCCGTGCGCGTCGGCGACCCGGCGCACCGCAACGCTCGCTTGATGCAGTCGAGATCGATACTTGCGAGCTTTATCGCGAGGCATCAGCCTTAGAGCCGGAAGGGTCGCGGGGAACGTTCCCGTCAGAACCGTGGCGCCGGAGTCCCGCAATGGTTTGACGATCGAAGCGAGGTCGTCCCGATATATCTCCATGTCGAAGTCTGGGCCGAGGATGTCGTTCATACCAACGGCAACGCTCGCCAGGTCGGGGTTCAGCTCGAGAGCGCGGTCCAGTTGCTGGTCGCGTGCCTCCCTTGTCGTCAACGAGCGCCTAGCGAGGTTCCAGTACTGGAGGTTCGGGTGCGATGCACGCAAGTGTGCGACGAGTCGGTCGGCCCAGCCGAGCAAACCCGCTCGGGTGGGATCGCCGATCCCCTCCGTGAGAGAGTCACCTAGGGCAACGAAACGAGACCACGGAACGGTCACGGGCTAAAGGGGTTCGGCCCCCGTTCCTCCCCCGGGCGGTTCCGCAGGAACCGCTCGACCTCTTCCCCGATGTTGTCCGAGGAAGGGATCTGCTCTTCGCCCACCAGACCCTCGAGCCGTTCGACGTACTCCTGTGCCTCGGGGTTCGCGGCGATGATCTCTTGCAGGGCGACGCGCTGACGCGCGTCCTCCTCCTCCAGATCGCCGGCACCGATCGTGACCGTCAGATGCGTCTCGACCCGTCGCACGAGGGCGATCGAACCCGCTACGTAGGGGGCCGCGTAGTGAGGAACCTGGGCCCAGAAACCAACCGCCGGGATACCGCTCTTCGCCATCGTCCACTCGACGAGACTCACCGCCGCGGCCGGCACCCGAAGCAAGCCGTCGACCGAAGCCGTTCCGGTCATCAACTCCTTCGTCGACGCGGTCATCATCACTGGGGTCGCGGAGGTGTGTGGAACGGCCGACGGGATCGCGCCAAGACTCACGTGCTCGATGATCCCGAAGCGAACAGCAAGGTCCAGGACCGACGTCGCGAACCCTTTCCACTTGAAGTCGGGCTCGGGGCCCGTCAGCACGAACAGATCTCTCTCCGGGAAACGGCGGCGGGTCAGTTTCATCTCCGGCCATTCGAATCGGGTGGGACTTCCGTCCACGATGTCGAGAACGGGCCGGTGGCTGCGGAAGTCGAACAGCGCGTCCGGGTCGAATCGGGCGACCACCTGGCCCCCTTCCGCGATGTGGCGCGCGGCGGTCGTGCCGGCCTGGCCGGCGTCGACCCAGTCCTGGAACGAGACGATCAGGGCCGGCGCGATGGAATCTGTGGGCTCCTCGAGAACGTCGTAGATCGGCATACCAAGAAGCCTAGTAGCCCGGTTCTAGGTTCGTTTCTCGTCCAGTTCTGTGCGGAACTTGCCGGAACCCTGCACCTTGGCCCCCAACGAAGTGATCTTCTCGGCCAGGCGCTTGTCGGACGTGATCACCGTTACGTTCTCGGGATCCTCGAGAGCAGCAACTATCTGCTGGATCTCGTAGTCAGCGGCGTTGCGGCCTTTGCGGCGGGCGATCAACACATCGATGATGCTCATGGGAGGCAAGAAACCGGGGTCTTTGTCGAACACGACGGTGATGCGGTCCCCCGTCCTCGCGGCATACGAGTCCGTCACCACGGCGAATTCGCGCATCGCTCGTGCAGGATCGTTCCACCACCGATCGGGGCGCGACCCGATCACGTTCATCGCATCGACGATGAGACGACGACCTCCGCCCATCTAGAGACGCCCCGCTTCGATGATGCGCTGAAGGAACTCCTGGGTCCGAGGGTTCTGTGGACGGGTGAAAACGATGTCCGGCGGTCCTTCCTCCACGATCCTCCCTTGGTCCAGGAACAACACCCGGTCGGCGATGTCACGGGCGAAGCTCATCTCATGAGTTGCAATCATCATCGTCATCCCGCCCGTTGCCAACTCCTTGATCAAGGTTAGGACCTCGCCGACCAGCTCGGGATCGAGGGCGGACGTGACCTCATCGAGCAACAACAGCTTGGGCTCCATGGCGAGCGCGCGAACTATGGCCGTGCGCTGTTGCTGGCCGCCCGACAGCCGATCCGGATACTCGTCGCGTCGGTCGGCAAGCCCGAAGCGCTCGAGAAGCTTCAATGCCTGCTTCTCCGACGTCTCCCGGTCGAGACCCTTCACCCTTCTCGGCGCAAGCGTGATGTTCTCGAGGACGGACATGTGCGGGAAGAGATTGAAGGCTTGGAACACGAGGCCGATCTGGGCCCGGATCGCATCCTGATCCACGCCGGCCAGCGTGATCTCGACCGAGTCGAGGAACACCCGGCCGGCATCCACGGGTTCGATCAGGTTCACGCACTTCAGCAATGTCGACTTCCCCGACCCCGAGGAGCCGATCAGCGCGACCACCTCGTGCGGTGCGAGCGCCAGGTCGATGCCTTGCAACACCTGGAGCTCCTCGAAGCTCTTGGTCACGCCTTCCAAACGGAGCAATGGTTCGCTCATACGAGAGCCCCTGCCCGCCGCCGTTTGCGATCGCGGGCGATCAGATGATCGGTGAAACGCGCCAGTGGGATCGTCAACGCGATGAACAGGGCGGCCGCGACCACGAAGCTCGAATAGTTGAAGCGGTCCGCGCCGTAGATCGCCGCCGCGCGTGCAGCCTCGATCGGCCCGAGCACCGCGACCAGAGCCGTGTCCTTCTGCAGGCTGATGAAGTCGTTGAGCAACGGCGGGATGACTCGTCTGATGGCCTGGGGCAGAACGACGAAGCGCAGCGCCTTCATCCGGGACAAGCCGAGTGAACGCGCCGCCGCAACCTGGCTCTCGTGCACCGAGTCGATGCCGGATCGGTAGACCTCGGCGACGTACGCGGAATAAGACAGCACCAGGGCGGCTACACCGAGCACGACGGGCGATCGATCCGAGATGCCATCGATCTGCAATCCGGGCACGCCGAAGCCGAAGATGTAGATCACGAGCAGCAGCGGGACCCCCCGGAAGAAATCGGTGTATGCGACGGCCAGGAAACGGAACGGGAAGAAGACCGGGCCCGGCATCTGGCGAACAACTGCGATCCCCAAGGCGAGGATGAGTATCAGCACCTCTGCGAACAGGAACATCTTGATGTTCAGCAAGAAAGCCGAGCCGATCGACGGTGTGGTTTCGGTTCCTACGAACGCCTCGCGCATCGCATCGAACGAAAAGAAGTCGTGCGCGACCTCCCGGCTTCCGGGGGCGAGTGCGATGACGACGGCCAAGAGGCCGAAGAACACGAGCGTGCTGATGGTCGAAACAGCCGCACTGCGGCCACCGCCGAGCATCTTCGAGCCTCTCGACCCCACTGCCGGGGCCGGAGGACCTCCCGTGGCCATCTAGGACTTAGATCTCGATAGCTACTCGATCACCGGTGCGTCGACGGCCTGGGACAGCCACTCGTCCTGGATCTCCGCGAGGGTTCCGTCATCGGTCAGCGATTGGATCGCCTGATTCACGCAGTCGACCAGTGGGCTGCCGTCCTCGAAGAGCAGACCGAACTCCTCGGCTTCCCCCTGCGTAACGAATTGGCCGACCACTTCGGAGCCGGGGATCTCGACTGCGGTGATGAAGAACGCCGTCGGCAGGTCCACGACGATGCCGTCGATCTGCTCGGCTCGCAAAGCAGACTTCGCATCGTTCGTGTTGTCGTAGGCGAACGGCTGCTCGCTGGGCTGGATGTATTGCTGGATGTAACCGAAGCTCGTCGTGCCGACCTGGGCGCCGAGCTTGTGATCCTTCAAATCCTCGAGTGAGGCTACGCCCGCGACCGAAGAACCCTTCAGGGCAACGAGAGCCTGGTTGACGGTGTAGTACCCCGTGCTGAAGTCGACGGCTTCGTCCCGCTTCGGGCTGATCGAGATCTGGTTGATGTCGAAGTCGAAGTCCTTCGGTCCGGGGGCATAGGACTTGTTGAACGGTTCGACGACCCAGGTCACCTCGTCGGCGGTGAAGCCCATCTCTTCGGCCACCGCATAGGCGACCGCGCCCTCAAAACCCTTGCCGTTAGAGGGGTCGTTGCCTTCGAACCACGGTGGGTATGCGGGCTTGTCGGTCGCGATCGTGAGTTGGCCCTCTTCGAGCAAGGGCAGGCTTTCCTTTTCGCACGATGCTGCAGCGGTGTCTTCTGCGCCCGGCTGCGCCTCGGGTGTCTCCTCGGCGCTTCCGCACGCTGCTCCCAAGAGCACCGCGATGATTACGAACAGACCGACTCTCTTAACGAGCATCTCAACCCTCCGGATCAGCAGAACTGGCGGACTCAGCCTAGGCGGGACTTGGCCTCTTGTCTCGACAGTTTCACGCGGGAATGTGCGCTGAGGGCGACTTTTCGAAGCCGGACCGTGGTCGGGGTGACCTCCACACATTCGTCTTCGCGGATGAACTCCAACGCCTGTTCCAGAGACAACTGCTTGTGCGGGATCAGGCGGACGAGCTCGTCAGATGTCGACGACCGCATGTTCGTCAGCTTCTTCTCTTTCGTGGGATTCACGTCCATGTCGTCGGCCCGTGCGTTCTCGCCCACGATCATCCCTTCGTAGACCTCGGTCGTGGGTGGAACGAACAGCGTGCCCCGCTCTTGGAGGTTCTGAATGGCGAATGCCGTCGTAGGTCCCCTGCGGTCGGCGATCAGGCTGCCGGTGGGCCGGGTACGAAGTTCGCCATGCCACGGCTCGTAGCGATCGAACACGTGGTGCAGCAAGCCGGTGCCCCGCGTCTCGGTGAGGAACTCGGTACGGAAACCGATCAAACCTCGGGCCGGGACCAGGTACTCCATGCGCACCCATCCGGTTCCGTGGTTGACCATGTTCTCGAGCCGGCCTTTGCGCAGAGCGATCAGCTGCGTGACCACGCCCATGAACTCCTCGGGCGCATCGACCGTCAGACGCTCGACGGGCTCACACAACTTGCCGTCGATCTCTTTCGTCACTACCTGCGGTTTCCCCACGGTGAGCTCGAATCCCTCGCGGCGCATCATCTCGACGAGCACGGCGAGCTGGAGCTCTCCCCTGCCCTGCACTTCCCACGCATCCGGTCGATCCGTGGGCAACACCTTGATCGAGACGTTGCCAACGAGCTCTTGGTCGAGACGATTCTTGATCAAGCGAGCCGTGACCTTGTCGCCGTCCTGTCCGGACAGCGGCGAAGTATTCACACCAACCGTCATCGACAAGCTGGGATCGTCGAAGTGACTAACGGGCAGCGGCCGAGGATCGTCGGGATCCGACAGGGTCTCGCCGATCGTGACGTCCGCGAGTCCCGCGATCGCGATGATCTCGCCCGGTCCAACTTCGTCGGCGTCCACCCGATCGAGTGCTTCGGTCACGTAGAGCTCGGTGATCTTCACGGTCTCTTGGGTTTCGTCGGCCCGGCACCAGGCAACCGGCTCGCCGCGCTTGAGCGTTCCGTGGAAGACGCGGCATAGCGCGATCCGTCCCACGTACGTCGACGCGTCGAGGTTCGTCACGAGCGCCTGCAGCGGGTGGCCCTCTTCGTAGCTGGGGGCCGGGATCGTCTCGAGCAGAACCTCGAACAACGGCTTGAGGTCACTACCTTCCACTCCGGCGTCCTGCGATGCCCATCCGGCCCGCGCATTCGCGTAGAGGATCGGGAAATCGATCTGGCCCTCGCTCGCATCGAGATCGAGGAACAATTCGTAGACCTCGTTTACGACTTCTTCCACTCGAGCATCGGGACGGTCGACCTTGTTCACGACAAGGATCACCGGTAGGTGGGCCTCCAAGGCCTTGCGCAATACGAAACGGGTCTGCGGCAGCGGTCCCTCGCTGGCGTCGACGAGCAACAGCACTCCGTCGACCATCGTGAGCCCCCGCTCGACCTCGCCACCGAAGTCCGCGTGACCGGGAGTGTCGATGATGTTGATCTTCACGTCCCCGTATCGGACCGCCGTGTTCTTTGCGAGGATCGTGATGCCCTTCTCGCGCTCGAGATCCATCGAGTCCATGACTCGATCGGCCACATCTTGGTTGCTGCGGAACGCGCCGGACTGCCACAGCATGGCGTCGACCAGCGTCGTCTTTCCGTGATCTACGTGAGCGACGATCGCAACGTTGCGAAGGTCATCGCGCGTGGGCATGTCAATCCTCCTGTGTCGCGAAGAAGGGGCCCGAAGGCCCCTCCTCCAAATTGCTTTTGCACGAGCGCCGACGGTCTAGACCGTCGGCGAAAGAACAAACTGGCCCGAACTAGATCGGAGTGACATCGATCGCCTCGGGACCCTTGTCGCCCTGACGGGACTCGAAGGACACCTTTGCACCCTCAGCAAGGGTCTTGTAACCCTCAGCCTTGATGTTGGAGAAATGCACGAAGAGATCCTTCGAACCATCCTCCGGGGTGATGAAGCCGTAACCCTTGGCTTCGTTGAACCACTTAACGCTTCCGGTTGCCATGTAAAAACACCTCCCTGCTTTGCTCAGGAACGAGATCAGGGAGGCGGTACATTGAGCCAACCAGTCGCACGTTCGAACACTTTCACTTACTCACTCACCATAACCCATGAACCCTCGGATTCTTCCCTGGAAGTCACTCGTTTTACCCCCTAGCAGGTGAGAAACTTCACGTATGAGGCTTAGGGGGGCGGGCATCGGAGTCCTAATCGCGGTCGCTCTGCTTGCCAACACGGCCCCCGCACCGGCTCGTAGTCAAGCAGCGAAAGCACCCAGCATCAACAACATGTCCTACAAGCCCACCCCGGCGATCGAGGCGATCCCTCCAATGCCCGATCCTGCCGCCGTCCCAAAGGCCAATCCAACGGGTCAATACAACGCATACGACCTCAACGTCTTCGAGACGATCTGGTACCCGTACCGGCAAGCGGCAGACGAGACTGCCGATGACGAACCCGGTGGTGCCACCAATCATGGGAACTGCCCTGTGCCCGGGTGTCCCAATCACCAGGAAGAGTTCGTGAAGTTCTGGAAGAAGCTAATGAAACCGCTGGTGAAGCCGCTCGGCGGCGCGGTGCGCGCCTACCCCTTCGTCTCGGAAGGGAATGGGATCCCCGACGGCGGTGCGCTGTCGTCGCCTCCCGGCGACACGTACAACCTCCAGGCCACGATCCCCGGTTCGGTTCATCCCGAGAAGATGGTGATCGTCTCGGGTCACTTCGACCAAACCGACTCAGGCCCGGCGTCAGCGTGGGACTCGGCGGAAGGTCACGCAACGGTGTTCCGGATCGCAAAGATCATGATGGATTACTGGAAGAAGACCGGGACGCGTCCTGCAGTCAGCGTGAAGTTCTCTGCATGGGGTGCCGAGGAAGCCGGAACGTTCGGCTCCCAAGCCTTCATACGCGATCAGATCACTCCGTTCCCCACTCGCCAGGTGCTCGGCTACTTCAACCTGGATCCGTGCGCCGGCGCTTATCCCGCCTATTACCGGGGCAACCCAACCGACCGCGTGCAGATGGTGGTGCATCTTGCCGATCCGGCCGAGGCGATCGCTCCCCAGCACAAGACGGCGATGGAGAACTTCAACAAACAAACACGCGACATCATCGGTGATGTCTTCAATCATCTCGACGACACGTTGTCCGACGTCCCCACCGAACCCGAGATCTTCGTTTCCGATGAAGAAGCCGACGAAGCCGGAGTCCCGTCACAAGAGGCCGAGTTGGTTTCGGACCTAAGCGGCCTGGCCGCCTTCGGGAGCGACTACGGCAACTTCGAGGAGATCGGTGTGCCGTTCTTGAACCTGTACGCCGACATCCTGGGACCGCACAGCGACCCGTCCTGGACTGGCTACCGGGAAGACGGGATCAATCTCCTGCACACACCGAACGACAATCTCTTGTCACTGAACGCCTTGACGGGTGTCGATCAGAGCGGACTCACGCCATCACAGGGTTGGTACAAGGGCCTCGAGATGTGCGCGCACCTTCACTCCTGGTTCATGCTGCAGCCGAACATGGCCGGCACCGAGAAGCGCAGCAAGAAGCCCGTTGCTTACTTCGAGGGCCTGTACAAGGGCGCCGCACCGATCGCCGTGAAAACCCCGATCACGTTCGATGCCGGCGGTTCGTACGCTTTCGCCAATCCCAAGAAACAGAAGTTCGTGCCGGCGAAGAAGCTGAAGTTCAAATGGAGCCTCGGCGACGGCGCCAGCGCCATCGGCAAGAAGGTGAAGCACTCCTACACCAAGGAGAAGTCCTATCTGGTGAAGCTCACCGTCACCGCTCCGGGTGGCAAGAAGGACGTCTTCAAGCAGTACGTCACGATCGGCGGGAGCCCTACCGGAACTTAGGGATCACTTCTTTCCCGAAGTGCTTGATCGGTTCCAGGGTGTCGATCTGCGGCGCGTTGAAGATCATGTGGTGGACCCCGACGGCTTCGTGCGCCTTGCAAGCGGCAACGAAGTCACTGCCGGGGGAAGCAGTCGATAGGCGAGTGATCTCTATCTCCGAGTATTCGCGGCCCTCGGTGGCGCAATGGGTCTTCAGCACATCCAGTTTGTGCTTGATGTCTTGGGGTCCGCCGAACAGGTTGCAGGCCTGCGCATAACGGGCGACCAGACGCAAGGTTTTCTTCTCGCCATTACCACCGATCATGATCGGTGGGTGCGGATCCTGCAGCGGTTGCGGCGAGCAGATCGTCTCCTGCATCGTGAAGTGCTTGCTCTTGAAGATCCCATCGTCGTCCGACCACATCTGCAGCGCGACCTGGATCGTCTCTTCGAGCAGCTCGAATCGCTCACGCAGCGGTGGGAACGGGATCCCGAGACCTTCGTGTTCGCGCTGGAACCATGCCGCGCCGATGCCGAAGTAAGCCCGGCCCCCAGAAAGAACATCGAGACTCGTCACCTGCTTCACCAGCACCGCCGGTCTGCGATAAGTGACTCCCGTCACCAGCGTGCCCAGGGTGAGCGTCTCGGTCACGCCGGCGAGATAGCCGAGCAGTGTGTACCCCTCGTGCATGTCGAGGTCGGGGTCCCTCTTTGGAAGTTGGAAGAAGTGATCCATCACCCATAAAGACGAGAACCCCGCCTCTTCCGCAGCTTGCGCGATGTCTTTCAACACCGTTCGATGGTTCGCCGGCGATCCATCCCACGAGAACCAGGGGATCTGAAGTCCGAACTTGAGCATGCCCACCTCCTCGATGGCCGAGTTTAAGAGGCTCTGCAGGACGAACCCTGCAAACATCATTTGAGCCGTACCCTGTGGAGGGGACGAAGGCTAGGGAAGGGGATGCACATGCGCAGAGCACTCGTGCTACTGGCAGCGATCGGACTTGTAACGGGATCTATCTCCTCAGCAGGTGCCGCGGAAAGGGTGTTCGAGTCGCGCTACGAGAACCCTGCGGCAGGAAGTGCCGACGCCGGTGGAGGTTGTGTCGCAGGTGCCGATGGATGCGAGAGCATGCCCTCCGGAGCGGGCGAAATCTTGATGAGCGTCGAGATCATCGACGACGCCGGCGGAACGGTCTCCGCGTCTGCCAGTTGGGACACAGATGGCGATGGCATCTCCGACACGGGATTCAACATCTGTGGCAAGACCGCCGACTTCGAGTCGGTACCCCCGAGCACGGACATCACCGTCTTCGTGTACGCGTCGCCGAGCTCCGGATGTCCCGACGCGGTCGCTACGGCGGGGGTGGTCAAGGCGACGTTCTCCACCGGCTCCTCCGGCGGTGGCGGTGGAGGTGGCGGCGGCGCGGTTCTGGGGTCACCAAAAGCGGGACTCGGTATCAAAGACACGACCCCCAAAAAGGGCGCTACTACGCAGGCCACCGCGACGTTGAAGGTCTGTGGCGACCACGCCGGTACGAAGATCCAACTGCAGAAGAAGTCGGGCAAGACGTGGAAGAAGTTCGCCCAGAAGAAATTAAATGCGAAGTGCCGAGTCGTGTTCCAGGTGGTCGCGAACTTCAAGAAGGCGACCTTCAGGAGCTTCTGGCCTAAACAAGACAAAGATCATCGTGCCGGGAAATCCAAACCTGTGACGGTCACGACTCACTGAAGTTCTCGCCGATGGCCTAGGCCATCGGCGTTCGGGCTAGCTGGAAGCGCGTGCCCGTTCGACGAGGCTGATGATCTCGTCGCCGTAGCGCTCTAGCTTCGACGGTCCAACACCTTTGACGTCGGCAAGGTCTTCGACCGACGCGGGCCCACTAGCCGCGATGTCGTGCAGGGTCGAATCGTGGAAGACCACGTAAGCCGGAACCTCGTCGGTCTTGGCCCTCTGGGATCGCCACGCCTTGAGCTCCTCGAACAGAGCGGAGTCGCGTTCGTCTGCGGTAGGGGGGCCGAGTGGCCCCGTTTTACCAGAGGCCGTAACACGCTCCCCGAACGGAACGAAGAGAGCCACGCCACC
>DASQLQ010000042.1:0-4548 GCA_035629935.1 Actinomycetota bacterium | reverse complement strand
TTGTCACCGTCGCGATCGACGAGGGTGAGTTCGTTCTCGATCGACTCGATGACCCTGCGGGCGTCCGCGGGCTGGAATCCCCACCACCGGGCGAACTCCTCCCGGGTTGCCGGACCATGAGCGACGAGGTAGCGCCGCAGTACCTCGGCGATCGACTTCTCGGTGTCGAGATGTTTGAAGCCCTTGAGCCACTGATCCGGTCTGACGAAGGCGACGTTGCGGCCTTCGTTGGGGCCGAAGCACAGCGTCCCCTGGGACGCAGCGATCTTGAGGACGCTGCCCCAGCCCGACCGCATCAACTCGTCGATCGCTTTGTTCTTGACCCGAGCATGCACCTCATCTGCTACCTGTTCCCGCGTCAGGCACTGCCTGTCGAGAGCGGTGGCGATGGCATCAACCGCGTCCTCTACCTGTTTGCCCGTCACACCGAAGTACTTCTGCCAGTACTTCTTGTTCCACGGAGCCCGCGTGCGCGAGGCGGCGGCCCAAACCGGATAGTCAGCCGCATCGACCCAGTGCAAGGTGCCGCGCATCATCCAGCTCTTCACCAGGGTCCTCTGCTTGTAGATGGCGCGCTCGATGGCACCGGGAGCGAGGCCTTGAGCCCGCACCGCGCACTGGAGCTCGCCGGCCGATGCAACCTGGGCTTGGATACCGCCCAGGTCGCGCACGACCTTCCGCACCGAACGGGGACCGAGTGGATCGGCCAGGTGCATGCGCGCCAAACGGAAGGCGCGCGCCTGCTCCCACGTTATCGGCGGGCCGTCGATGCCCTTCTTCTTCGAGGTCTTCTTCTTAGCGGCCGACAAACTCCGCCTTTCCCGGCCCGCTCTCGATGAACGACTTCATCCCGATCTGCTGGTCCTCCGTAGCGAAGAGAGCCGCGAAGCTCTGGCGCTCGAGCAACAGTCCCGTGCCCATGTCGACGTTGATGCCGTTGTTGATCACTTGCTTGGCGGCCATCAAAGCGATCGTCGGGCCCTTGGCGTAACGCTCCGCCCACGTGACCGCCGTCGTGTAGACCTCGGCCGCCGGAACGACCTTGTTGACGAGCCCGATCGCAAGAGCTTCCTCGGCCCCCACGAAACGACCGGAGTAGATGAGGTCCTTCGCCCGGCCCATGCCGACCAATCGTGGAAGTCGCTGCGTTCCCCCCGCTCCGGGGATGACGCCGAGAAGGATCTCCGGCTGACCCATCACCGCGTCCTCCGCGCAGATCCTGAAGTCACAGGTGAGCGTGAGCTCGCACCCGCCGCCCAAGGCGTAACCGTTGATCGCGGCGATGGTCACCTTCGGAAGGTTCTCGAGCCGGGTGAACACATCCTGGAAGTTGGAGATGAACTGGAATGTCGTAACCGCGTCCCGGGTTTCCATCTCCTTGATATCGGCCCCCGCGGCGAACACCTTCTCGCCACCCCACAGGACCACTGCACGCACTTTCTCGTCGGCGGCTGCAGCCTCTACCGCTTCGCCGATCTCGATCGCCACCTGGGCATTCAGCGGATTCAGCTTCGGCCTATCGATGCGGATCGTGCCCACACCGGATTCAGAAACCTCGAGGTTCACGAACTCACCCATCACAACTCCTAACTAGATCGAAAGTCTGGGAACAGATCGCCCGAAGCCTAAGATGACTCGATGACCGAGAGCTTCGATCAACGTTTGGCGGCCGTACTAGAGGCACGAGAACCGAATCGCGTTCAGATCGACGATGCGAAAGACGCCGCAGTGCTGATCCCGATCGTTGAGCAACCGGAACCGACCGTGATCTTCACGGTGCGGACGGACACCCTGCCGAGTCACAAAGGGCAGATCTCGTTCCCCGGCGGATCGATCGACGACACGGATCCTTCCGCTGTCCATGCTGCGTTGAGGGAGGCTGAGGAGGAGATCGGGCTCGATCCAGCGTCGGTGAAGGTGTTGGGAGAGCTCGACACCACTCCGACGTTCGTCTCGGGTTACGTCGTGACTCCGTTCGTTGGATGGCTCTCCGAAGAGCCTCAGCTCGACCCGAACCCCGCAGAGGTCGCCGAGATCCTGCACGTACCCCTCTCGCAGTTGGTTGAAGAGATCCGCAGAGAACCCGGGTTCAAACATGAGGGCCGGGCGTTCCCGACCGAAGCATGGGTGTGGAACGGCCATGTCATCTGGGGAGTCACCGCCCGCATAGTCCGGCACTTCCTCGAGATCCTGGCGGAGGCCGGACTTACCGAGGCTCCGGGCCCGACATCCTCGTGGACGGGTTGGTCGGTCACCGGAACGCGCACGTGAGCTGGTTGCTCGCCGCAACTCCCACTCCTTCGTCGACGACCGTTCAAGCTCCCCCGGCCGGCGCTTTCGAGACCGTCGCCGCGGTGGTCGCGATCGCATTGGCGCTGGGCGCAGCCATACTGGGCTACAGGATCATCCGGGGTGGACGGGGACTGTGAAACAGGAATCGATGAAGCAGATCGCTATAGGGGTAAGCGTGGCACTCATCCTCATCGCGGGCGCTTGTGGTGGAGGCAGCGATCCCGTCGCCGAGCGATCCCGCTTGGGAGACAAGAACCAGCGGGCCTCCGAGCGTTCCGACAAGAAGGACCGTTCGAAGAAGAAGGACAACACCGGGACCAAGGACGGCGTCCCCACGAACCTTCCGGATGGGGGGTCGGTCCTCGCCGACGGCACGGGAACACTGCCCGAAGAGGTCGACGTACCCGGCGCGGACGAAGAAAAGACATACCCCACGGCCTCCTCGGAGCTGAACGAGCCCGACCCCGATGGCCGATCGCAAGGACTGACCGAGGGCTACGCCGAGATCCTCGGTGTCTCAGTAAAGGGTCTCGGAGAACGAGTGCGGATCACGATGTTGTTCAACGGCGAGGTGCCCCAGCAGATGCCCAACGACAAGACCATCATGGTCATCGGTTTCCAGCTACTGCGAGGCAAGGAAGGCAGCTTTGCGTTCGCCGGACAGGCGACGGACAAAGGGTGGCAACCCTACGCAGGAGGTAAATCGAAGCAGACTAAGTTCCCCGGTTCCTTCGAGGTCAGCGGAGACACGATCACCATGGAGATCCCATGGAGCTACGTGGGGGGCGCGTACCCGTTCAAGTGGATCGTCACATCCAACTGGTTCCGCTCCTTGGCGAACACGACGCACTATCTATTCGACATAGCCCCGAACAAAGGCCAGGCGAACTACCCGGGTTAGTTCCGCTAGCGGCGGTGGCGAAGAACGAAGAGACCTTGGCCCATGCCCGAAGCCAGGATGTTCCCCGAGGGCAGGTACGGATAGACGCCCCAGCTTCCGTCGAACTCTGGAGCATCGCTCTGCGGAACATTGTCGAAGTACCCAATCTCCTTGAGCTTGCCCTTGGCCACCCTCTTCAGGTTCAGAACGCGTAGGCCGCCGGTCAGAGCCGCCTGGTAGTCGAGGTTGCCTTTGATGTAGTTGTTGTGGTCGATGAAGGTGCTGTGCGAGACGTACTTGCCGACGAACTTCGGATTGTCGAGATCCTTCACGTTGAAGATGTAGGTCGTCGCGTTGATCCCATGCGTCGACTCGTCTGTCTCGTCCGCTACGAGGATGTGGGTGTGGTCCTCTGTCAACCACGCCTGGTGCGTGTAACTGGCGTTCTCGTAACCCACGCGAGCGAGCTGTACCGGAAGGAGCTTGTTAGACACATCGTGGATCGTGACCGTGTCTTCGTTGGCGTTGAAGCAGATCTCGCTCTCCTTGTAGGCCTTGTCCGGCCCCCGGTAGATGCGGCAGTGCGAGTCATGGGTGTAACCGTCGTCCTGCGCTTGGCCGGCAGAGACGGGCGCCATGGGGTCACTGATATCCACGATGTGGTTCCCGCCGCTGGCATAGGAACCGTTCAGATACGCGTATCCGGTTGCAACATTGATATCGAGCGAGTGTGTAGCGAGCGAGAACGGATAGACGAGGTCTGGCGTCCACTGCTGCGGGGCCGTCACGCCACGCAACCGGGTGAGGTCAAAGATCTGCAGCCCGCAAGGCGACAGGTCGCAGACGACGAACGCGTAGTTCTTATAGGTCTCGACGTCCTGCCACACGAGGGCGGAGTCGGGCTTGATGAGTGTTCCGAGATAGATGGGTTTCGCCGGCTTCGTGACGTCGATGATCTTGAGGCCTTCCGAAGAACCCATCAGCGCGTACTCGCGCTTGGTCTTGGGATCGGCCCATCCCCAGATGTCGCTCATCTCGCCACCCTCGAGATCGGCCGACGGGAGGAACGACTTCAGGTCGACGTTCTTGCACGGGAAGAACCCCGCTCGCCCGTCAACGCACCGTTTGTTGCTCTGTGCCCCGCTGATCGGCTGTGCCGTGGCCTGCAGGCCGGGCACCAACGTGGCGGCGACCAGCGCCAGGGCAGCAAGAAGCGACACCTTTGTCCTCATATGGGGATGATTCGGCGGCCGTAAGCCTTTCCCTGCCCGCTTAGAACATCGGTGGTTCTGTGTAGACGCCCCATTCCTGCTTGAGCGTCTCGACCATCTCTCCCAGGGTCACGTAGGCCTTCGAAGCCTCGATCAGCACGGGGA
>DASQLQ010000041.1:0-16567 GCA_035629935.1 Actinomycetota bacterium | reverse complement strand
TCCTCTTCGCCTTCGATCAAGAGCTTGTAGTGGAGGGGGAGCTCGCCGTTCACCTCTCGGTACGCATCGAGCGAGGCGAGGCGCGCGATCAAGTCACCTTTGTTGTCCGCGGCTCCGCGAGCGAAGAGCTTCCCGTTACGGATCTCTGGTTCGAAGGGCTGCGTGTCCCAGAGATCGATGGGATCGACGGGTTGCACGTCGTAGTGGTCGTACACGAGGACGGTGCGTTCCCCGTTGCCGCCTTCGCCCAACAACGCGTCGGGAGCTCCGGGGACTGGGAGACGGGAAACCGAGAGGCCGAGCGAGCCCATCTTCTCTTCGAGCCACGCGGCCATCCGGGTGAGCCCTTCGGGCCGCTCCGCGAGAGAGGGGATCGAGCAAGCCTCGGTAAGCCACTCGACATAGGTGTCGGCGCGTTCGGCGATCAAGTCCCGCAGGTTCTGTGTCACACCTCAGTCATACCTTGTGTTGATGACCAAGCGCTGCGGCCGCTGCGGCCGGCACAAATCCATGGAGGAATTCGCATGGCGGCGCAAATGGAGGAATCAACGAGATAACTACTGCCGGCCGTGCCGAGCCGACTACAAGCAAGAGCATTACGCCAAGAATCGTCAGCGCTATATCGACAATGCCGCCAAACGGACCCAGAAGGTCGTCGAGGAGCGGACCCTGATGCTGCTGGAGTACTTCAGGAATCACCCTTGCGCCGACTGCGGCGAGAGGGATCCCGTGGTGTTGGAGTTCGATCACTTGGGTGAAAAGAATTTCGCTCTCTCGTATGGCATCCGCAACCACAACTGGCAACGGGTGCTAGAGGAGATCGCGCGTTGCGATGTTGTTTGCTCCAACTGCCACCGACGAAGAACGGCCCGACGAGGGGGTTTTGCGCGGACGCGTTTCTCGCTCGATTAGAGAGCGGGTGAGGGGGATTGAACCCCTGTCTTCAGATTGGAAATCTGAGGCTCTACCATTGAGCTACACCCGCGGGACCGTAACTTTATGACGCCATCCCGGGCGTTTCGGCCCTCGCACTAGACTCCTCTGGAGCCGGGGCGTAGCGCAGCTTGGTTAGCGCGCCTGCTTTGGGAGCAGGAGGTCGGCGGTTCGAATCCGCCCGCCCCGACTAGCTATTTTGAGCACCCTCGCAGCGTATGATTAAGCAAGGCAAGGATGCGTTGCGGCGAGGTTCGGATTGGGAGCCACCAGCCGTCATCCCCACTTTCGTCCGCCTAGCGCGGTTGGTGGCTCCCAACCGGAACCTCGCCGGCGCGCGTCGTCTCGGCGCAGAAAGGCGTTTCTCCCGCAAAGGAACAGTGTTGCGTCTGCCTAGAAGGTTCCACGCAGCCCCCCGGATTCCTGTCGCGTTTTCCGACGTACCCCACAGCTAGGATGCGTTTCCCATGCCCCAAACCCTCACAACGACCGCCGAGCGGATCGGCAAAGACCGGGTCAAACTTCGCATCGAAGTCGGCGAAGACGCTCTGCGTCCGGCGATCGACGCTGCGTACAGGCGCTGGTCCCAGCAGATCCGGGTTCCCGGCTTCCGCAAAGGCAAGGTGCCGCGTGCGCTGATCGACAGTCATGTCGGCCCGGGGGCGGTTCGAGCCGAGGCGATCGAGGATGCGCTTCCCGGCCTGCTCCGGGACGCACTAAAGGAGAACGACCTCGAAGCGATCGCTCCGGCCGACATCGACAACCTCGAAGGGGTCGACGGCGAGGGTCCACTCGTGTTCGAAGCAACGGTCGACGTCCGTCCCGAGATCACCATTCCCGATCTGTCCTCGATCGAGGTCGAGGCCCCCCCGTCCGAGATCACCGATGAGGACGTCGACGAACAACTCGAGCGTTTGAGAGACCGTTTCGCCGAACTCGAGTCCGTGTCGCGGGAGGCTCGCACTGGAGACTTCGTCCTTATGGACCTGAAGGGATACCGGCACGACCAACCGGTCGAGGGGGCCAGTGCGCCGGATTACCTGTACGAAGTTGGTTCTCAGACCGGCCCGCCCAAGCTCGACGCCGAGCTCGGCGGCGCCAAGGCCGGCACGATCCTCAAGTTCACCGACGAAGTTCACATCCACAGGGAGGACGAGCCCGAGCACGATCACTCCTCTATGGACGAGATCTCCTTCACCGTTCTGGTCAAAGAGGTGAAGACGAAGAAGCTGCCTCCTCTGGACGAGGATTTCGCAAAGACGGTCGGCGAGTTCGAGTCACTGGACGCCTTGAAGGACGATCTGCGAACACGCCTCGTGGATGTAAAGAAAGGGATCGTCGAACAAGAGGTCCGTTCCAAGGTCCTCGAGGCGTTCGTCGAGGCCATCGACCTGGAGCCTCCCGAGAAGCTCGTCGAGTCCGAGTTCGATCACCGGCTCGAGCATTTCGAGGACGAGCTGAAACGTTCGGGAGCCACACTGGACGACGACGCGCGACAGGCTCAACTCACGGAACTCGAGATCCGCCGCGACATCCGCGAACAGGCCGGCCGGTCGGTTAAGGCCGATCTCTTACTGGAAGAGGTAGCCCGCACCCAGGAACTAAACGTCGGTCAGGACGATCTTGCCCAGGAGATAGCGATGTTGGCCGCAAGGATGGGCCGGGACCCCAAAGAGGTAGCGGATCAATTGGTTCAAGGCGGACGTTTGAACGCCGTGGCCGCGGATGTTTTGCGGCGGAAAGCCCTGGACTGGGTTGTAGGCAATGTCAAAGTAATCGGTCTCCCCTCCGATGCGGCATAGTGAGAGACTGAACCGGAGCACCGTGCAAGGAAGGCAAACCTGATGGACGACGACAGCTACCGCAACTACCTCGTTCCGATGGTCGTCGAGCAGACGAGTCGAGGCGAGCGTGCCTTCGACATCTACTCCCGATTGCTCAAAGAGCGCATCGTGATGCTCGGTACGCCGATCGACGACCAGATCGCCAACCTGATCGTGGCGCAATTACTTCACTTGGAGTCCGAAGACCCCGATAAGGACATCAACCTCTACATCAACTCACCAGGCGGGATGGTCTACGCCGGAATGGCGATCTACGACACGATGCAGTACATCAAGCCGGACGTTTCCACGATCTGTGTCGGCATGGCCATGTCGATGGGAGCGATCCTGCTGCTTGGGGGGGCCAAGGGCAAGCGCTATGCGCTGCCGAACTCCAAGATCATGATCCACCAGGGCTCCGCCGGATTCTCGGGAACCCCTACCGACATCGAGATCCACGCCAAGGAGATCCTGTCGCTCAGGAAGCGGATGGCCGAGATCATCTCCCACCACACGTCCCAGTCTTTCGACCAGGTCGAGAAAGATATCGACCGTGACCGCTTTATGACCGCCGATGAGTCGAAGGAGTACGGCATAATCGACGAGGTCATCTCACGTCGGGAACTCGCCGAGAAGGACGACGGCGAGCTTCTTCCGGGAGAGCCAGGACGCATCGCTCGCGAGGCCGCAGAACCCGATGCGGCAGAGAAGTCGGAGTAGGGGAGGCGTAAGTGCCGAAGTTCGGTGACGGCGGCGACCTTCTCAAGTGCTCGTTCTGCGGCAAGTCGCAGAAACAAGTCAAGAAGCTCATCGCGGGTCCCGGCGTATACATCTGTGACGAATGCATCGACCTATGTAACGAGATCATCGAGGAAGAGCTCGCCGAAACTCCCGAACTCAAGCTCGAAGAACTCCCTAAGCCCAAAGAGATCTACGAGTTCCTCAACGACTACATCGTCGGCCAAGAGCAGGCGAAGAAGGTTCTCTCCGTAGCGGTTTACAACCACTACAAGCGCATCCAGGTCGGCGTGCAGGCCGACGGCGAAGTCGAACTGGCAAAGTCCAACATCGTCTTGCTCGGGCCCACCGGCTGTGGCAAGACACTGCTCGCCCAGACTCTTGCTCGGATGCTCAACGTTCCGTTCGCGATCGCGGATGCGACGGCTCTCACTGAAGCCGGTTACGTCGGCGAGGACGTCGAGAACATCCTTCTCAAGCTGATCCAAGCTGCCGACTACGACGTCAAGCGCGCCGAGACCGGGATCATCTACATCGACGAGGTCGACAAGATCGCTCGCAAGTCCGAGAACCCCTCGATCACCCGCGATGTTTCGGGCGAGGGTGTTCAGCAGGCACTACTCAAGATCCTCGAGGGCACGACCGCTTCCGTTCCTCCGCAGGGAGGCCGCAAGCACCCACATCAGGAGTTCATCCAGATCGACACCACGAACGTGCTGTTCATCTGTGGTGGTGCGTTCGCCGGGCTCGAAAAGATCATCGAGTCACGGATCGGTCGCAAGGGGATCGGCTTCGGCGCCGATGTGCGCAGGGTCGAAGAGAAGAACGTGGGCGCCATCCTCGAGCACGTGTTGCCTGAAGACCTGCTCAAGTACGGGCTCATCCCCGAATTCATCGGTCGACTCCCGGTGATCACTCACGTGCACAACCTCGACAAGGACGCGCTCATCCAGATCCTGACCGAGCCCAAAAACGCACTCATCAAGCAATACAAGAGGTTCTTCGAGTTCGACGGAGTCGACCTCGAGTTCTCGATCGACGCCCTCGAAGCCGTGGCCGAGCAGTCCATGCTCAGAGGCACGGGTGCCCGAGGTCTGCGAGCGATCCTTGAAGAGGTCCTCCTCAACGTCATGTACGACCTCCCGTCTCGCGAGGACGTCGGTCGCTGTGTGATCACACGCGAGGTAGTACTCGAGAAGGTCAACCCCACTCTGGTGCCTCGCACCAAGGGGTCGGCAGAACGTCCGGCGCGCGGCGAGCGCGGCGAACGCTCCGCCTAACTGCAACAAGGAACTCTTCGACCCCCACCAGCCGCTCCAGCCACTAGAGTCGAATCTCATCCGACGTTCTCTCGGAGGTAGATATGAAGGCACGTTCACTCATCCTGGCCGTCGTCATGGTCGTCGTCGCGGGCGGCGCTGCGATCGGGGCGATGACTTTGCTCAGCAACGCAACCGACGATGCCGTCGAGCACGTGCCCGCCGATGCAGTCTTCTATGCGAACGTTTTCCTGGACCCCTCGGCCGAGCAGAAGATGGCCATCGAATCGCTCTTGAAGAAGTTCCCCGATGGGGGTACCCCCGAGGAAGCCGGCGACCAGATCGCTAAGTGGTTCGACGAAGCCATGAAAGAGGGCGGATTGACTTTCGAGGAAGACGTCGAGCCCTGGCTGGGGAAACAGATCGCCATCTATGTCGGCAAGCCGGCCACACCCGGTGGCGAGGAGGAGCAGGAGCTTGCTGCTTTGGTGGCGACCGAGGACGAGGGCGCAACACTTGCGGCACTCGAGAAGGCGTCGCGCTCCGAAGGTGTCGAACCGAAGGACGCGACCTACAAGGAAGTGGACTACCAAACCTTCATCCCAACCGACGCTCCGACCGAGCAAGAGGTCGCGGTCGGTGTGACGGACGGATTCCTGGTTGTGGGAAGCGAGCTTGCCTTTAAAGGAGTGGTCGACTCGTCGGGCGAGAACTCGCTTGCGGAGGCGGATGTCTACAAGGAAGCGGTTGCGAAACTCTCCCCAGACCGGGTAGCTCTTTTCTTCTACAACCTCGACCAGGTCGGTGAAGCACTCGAGTCGGCCCCGGGCGCGCCCGGCGCAGCCGAGACCAAGGAGCTCCTCGATCTCACTAAGGGTCAGTCGGCAGCCGGCGCGGTCTACGCACGGGAGACCGGGATGGTGATCGAGACCTCTCAATCGATAAGCGAGGGAGAGGGCTTCGCGTCCGCATTCCAGAAGCTGTCCGATGTTGACCTTGTTCCGGAGCTGTCGTCCGACGTATGGGGCGCGATCGCGATCGGGTCGTTCGGCGATTACATCGAGCTTGCGCTCGACTCGTTCACTTCTGCCATGGCCGGGACCGCCGGCGCAGACGCGGGAGCCGTGGAGCAACAGTTCCAGGCCGCAACGGGGCTCGATCTCAAAGAAGACCTCCTTTCCTGGATAGGGGACACTGCGTTCTTCGTGCAGGGCGCGGACCTACCAAGTGTCGGCGGCGGAGTCTTGATCGAGTCCGAGTCACCGGCCAAGTCCGCAGCAGCGCTCAAGACCCTGGCGAAACGTGTAGGTGCTGAAGGCATCCCGGTTAAGCGCGTGTCGGGTGGCTATCAGGTTGCGATCCCCGGCGGCCCACCGATCAACGTGGTGGCCGAAGGCAAGAACGTCGTGATCGCCTACGGGGACGCAGCTGCTGAAGGTGCGACGGGGAGCGGCCCTCGCCTCGCCGAGGGCGAGACCTTCACCCGTGCAACCGATGCCCTCGGCCAGGGTTACTCGGTCGTGTTCTACGCCGATCTGAACGCGGCCATTACGTTCTTCGAGCAGCTGGCTCCATCTCTGCCCGAGACGTACACGGCCGAGGTCAAGCCGAATCTCGATCCACTCGACTTCCTTGTCGGGGGCCAGCGCAAAGACGGTGACATCCTTCTGACTCGCCTGGTGATCGGGGTCGAATGAGCAAGATCTCACTGGACGAGATCGAGGCCCGATGGCGCGCCTACTGGGACGAGCAGGAGACCTACCGCTGGGACCCTGATCGTGGACGCGACGAGACCTTCGTGGTCGATACGCCTCCGCCGACGGTCAGCGGGTCTCTCCACATTGGCCACGTCTGCTCTTACACACATACCGACGTCATGGTCCGATACCAGCGGATGCTCGGGAAGAACATCTTTTATCCGATGGGGTGGGACGACAACGGTCTGCCGACGGAGCGTCGAGTGCAAAACGTTTTCAGCGTTCGGTGCGACCCGTCACTTCCTTACGACCCCGAACTGAAACTCGAATTCGGGCGGCAGGGTGACATCGTTCCGATCTCTCGCCCGAACTTCATCGAGTTGTGTGACCTGGTCGTCAAAGAAGACGAGAAGCGCTTCATGGACCTGTGGAAGCGTCTCGGTTTGTCGATCGACTGGAACGAGAATTACGCAACGATCGACGAACGGTGTCGGTATGTGAGTCAACTCTCGTTCCTAGACCTAGTGAACCAAGGCGAGGCGGAGATGCGCGACGCACCCACCATGTGGGATGTCGATTTCCAGAGCGCGGTTGCCCAGGCCGAGGTCGAGGATCGCGAGAAGGAGGGCGCCTTCTACAAGATCAGGTTCGGGGTCGATGGTGGGGGGGAGACGGTCATCGCAACTACCCGGCCCGAGCTCCTTCCTGCATGTATCGCAGTAACCGCGCATCCGGACGACAAGCGCTACAAGGACATCATCGGGAAGACCGCGATCACCCCCTTGTTCAACGCGCCCGTCCCGGTTCTGGCCGATGAGGCTGCCGACCCCGAAAAGGGAACGGGGATCTTGATGATCTGCACGTTCGGCGACGCGGCGGATGTCGAGAAATGGCGGGAGCTGGGCGTCCCCGCGCGGGAAGTGATCGGGCGCGATGGACGGATCCAGCCGGCGACGTGGGGCGAGGGGGCCTGGACGACACTCGACCCATCGGATGCCCAGAGCCACTACGACAAGATCGTCGGCTCGTCCATCAATCAGGCTCGGAGGACGGTGGCCGAGATGCTGGCCGAGGCCGGTCATACGGTCGGCGAGCCGGAGAAGATCCGCCGCCCCGTCAAGTTCTTCGAAAAGGGTGACCGGCCTCTTGAGTTCGTCGTGTCACGCCAGTGGTTCATCAAAGTGATGGACAAGAAGAAGGAATTGATCGAGCAGGGGCGCAAGATCCAGTGGCATCCCGCGATGTTCCTCAAGCGTTACGAAGATTGGGTCGAGGGTCTCAACCAGGACTGGGCCGTCAGTCGCCAGCGCTACTTCGGAGTACCCATACCCGTTTGGTACGCGGTGGATGCCGAGGGCAACACTGACTACGAGCGATTGATCCTTCCGCGCAAAGAGGATCTGCCCGTGGATCCTGCGGCCGAGGCTCCCGATGGATTCGAGGAGTCGCAGCGGGGCCGGCCGGGTGGGTTCGTGGGCGATCCCGACGTCTTCGACACCTGGGCAACCTCGTCGCTCACGCCGTTGATACCGACCGGTTGGCCCGACGATCCGGAGAGGTTGGCCAAGCTCTACCCGACGGACCTGCGCCCCCAGGCCCACGACATCATCCGTACGTGGGCGTTCACCACGATCACTCGCTCTTACCTGATGGACGGTTCGATCCCCTGGAAGCACGCGGCCATCTCGGGCTTCGTTCTCGATCCCGATCGCAAGAAGATGTCCAAATCGAAGGGCAACACCGTCGTCCCCACCGAGCCGCTGGACGAATATGGACCGGATGCAGTCCGCTACTGGGCGGCCTCATCGCGCCTCGGCGTAGATACGGCAGTCGACCCGAACGTCTATCGGGAAGGCAAGCGCTTAGTTACCAAACTGCTCAATGCAGCCCGGCTGGTTCTCGGCTACGAGGGAACTCCCGGCCCCCCCGAACACCAGCTCGATCGCGATCTGATCGGACGCTTGAAAGTTCTCGTCGGCGAGGTGACGGGACATTGGGAAGCGTGGAACCACGCAGCCGCATTGGAAGCGGTCGAAGGTTGGTTCTGGTCCGACTTCACGGACAACTATCTCGAGCTATCGAAGACTCGCGCTTACGCCGGCGACTCGAGCGCGATCGGCACGTTGCGATCGGCACTTGGAGTCGCTCTTCGCTTGTTCGCACCGTTCCTGCCGTACGTCACAGAAGAGCTCTGGCACACCCTCGATGCCGAAGCCGATTCGATCCACACTGCGGCATGGCCCACCGAGGATGAATTAGGAGATGCCGTCAACGTCGGCCACTTCGAAGCTGCTACGGACGTTCTTGCCCAGATCCGAAAGGCGAAGTCCGAAGCGAAAGTCTCGATCAAGTTCCCGGTGAAACGCATCGAGGTTCGCGGTCCGAAGAAACGTCTCACCGATCTGCTGGAACCAGTCATCGACGATGTGCGAGCGACCGGCAACGTCGAAACGATCGATCTTGTGCCGGATGACTCCGAGCAAGAGCTGACGGTTGCCGTCGAGTTGGCCGAAGCAGCAAGCTGAGAACTTGAGCTATTCCGAAGCGGTTGCGCACCTCGACGCTCTTGGCGTTGACGCGATGAAAGCGATGTCTCCGTCCCTCGATCGGATGCGGGCCCTGTGTGATGCGATGGGAAACCCTCAACACCAATTCCCTTCGATCCACATCACCGGTACGAATGGCAAAACATCCGTTGCGCGTATAACCACGAGCCTCGTGCAAGAGCTTGGCCTAACGGTTGGAACATTCACGTCTCCCCATCTCCACACCGTCAGGGAACGCATCGCCCTCGGTGGGGAACCGGTGACGGAGGCGGTGTTCGGCGATGCCTTCGCCCATCTGAAGCCGTACCTGGATCACGTCGAGAACAAGCTCGACGAGCCGCTCACCTACTTCGAGGTTCTGACCGGGATGTTCTTCCTATGGGCGTCCGATCAGCCGGTCGATGTGGCGGTTGTCGAGGTGGGGCTCGGGGGCATGTGGGACGCCACGAACGTGATGGACGGATCGATCGCCGTACTGACGAATATCGACCTGGATCACACCTCCATGCTGGGCATGGACCGCCTGACGATCGCCAAGGAGAAGGTCGGGATCATCAAGGATGGATCGACGGTGGTGACCGGCGAGCGCTTAGTCGATGTATTGAAGGAGATATCGGATGCCGCCGACGCGGCTAAGGCATCATTGAGCGTTCTCGACCGGGATTTCGGACTCGTCGAGAATCGGCTGGCGGTCGATGGGCGATTGATCTCTGTGCGAACCCATGCGCGCGACTACGACGATGTGTTCCTTCCCTTGCACGGGGTGCATCAGGGAACCAACGCCGCGATCTCACTAGAGGCCGTGACATCGTTCTTGCCGGAGGAGTCTCTCGAGGACGACGTAGTCGCAGCAGGTCTCGCTAACGCGCAAGTGCCCGGGCGGATGGAACGGATCAACAAGGTTCTGTTCGACGTAGCTCACAACCCGAGCGGGATGTCGGCATTCGTCACGAGCATCCAGGAAGAGTTTGCGCCGGAGGAGGCGATCTTTGTTGTTGGTTTCCTATCGGACAAGGATTACAAGGGGATGTTGCGTGAGATCGCAAGAACACCTTGTCGTCGATTGATCGCGACGCGGCCCGACAGCCCGAGGGCCGTGGATCCCAAGGAAGTGCAGACGTTCGCTGAAGAACTGGAATTCGAGTGTTCGGTGGAAGAGAACGTTGCTGCAGCGTTGGACGCCGCGGTGGCTCAGGCTGAGGGGCAGCGGCTCGTAAGCGTCACCGGCTCGCACTACGTCGTGGGAGAAGCACGCGAGTATTGGCTCAAAGCAACCAACTAAGAACGGAGACCTGATGCCCGACAAACAGCAGACATTGATATTGGTGAAGCCCGACGGCGTGAAGCGCAAGCTCGTCGGTGAGGTGATCTCGCGCATCGAGGCGCGCGGGTATGACATCAAAGAGTTGCGCATGGCAACGATCGAGGAATCACTGGCGCAGAAGCACTATGCCGAGCACGTCGATAAGCCGTTTTTCGACGAGCTCGTCTCGTTCATCACCTCCGGTCCCCTCGTTGCGATGGTTGTGGAGGGCATCGACGCGATTGCCGGGATGCGCCAGATAATGGGAGCCACGAACCCGCTGGAGGCGGCCCCGGGGTCGATCCGGGGCGACTTCGCAACGATCATCGGCGAGAACATCGTGCACGGTTCGGACTCGCCCGAGTCGGCCGAGAGAGAGGTCAACCTCTTCTTCGGCTAAACTGTGGGTCTGGCGCACTAGATGTGGCGCCCTTTTTCTTTTATGTCTTTCGAGGAGTAACAGATGCAAAACATGTTCCAGGTGATCGGCCGCGATATGGCCGTCGACCTCGGCACCGCCAACACGCTCGTCTACGTTCGCGGACGGGGGATCGTGCTGAACGAACCATCGGTCGTGGCGATCAACACCAAGACGGGCGCCATCCTTGCCGTGGGATCCGAGGCCAAGCGGATGATCGGCCGTACACCTGCCCACATCGTCGCGATCCGCCCTCTGAAGGATGGGGTCATCGCCGACTTCGACGTCACTGAGAAGATGCTCCGTTACTTCATCCAGAAAGTTCACAAGCGTTCGTTCTTGGCAAAGCCACGAGTCGTCGTTTGCGTTCCCTCCGGGATCACCGGCGTCGAGCAACGTGCGGTCGAGGAAGCCACGATCTCTGCTGGTGCGCGCAGTGCGTACATCATCGAAGAGCCGATGGCGGCAGCGATTGGTGCCGGCCTTCCGGTTCACGAGCCGACCGGCAACATGATCGTCGACATCGGTGGAGGCACTACCGAGGTTGCGGTCGTTTCTCTCGGCGGCATCGTGACGAGCCAGTCCATCCGCATCGGCGGTGACGAGCTCGACGAGTCGATCATCAACTACATCAAGAAGGAGTACTCGTTGATGCTCGGCGAGCGCACGGCAGAAGAGATCAAGATGGCGATCGCTTCGGCGTTCCCGATGCCGGACGAGCAGAACGCCGAGATTCGGGGTCGCGATCTCGTGACCGGTTTGCCCAAGACGATCGTCGTCGCCGCGGAGGAGATCCGTCGAGCTATCGAAGAACCCGTGAATGCGATCGTCGACGCGGTCAAGAACACCTTGGACAAGACACCCCCCGAGCTCGCTGCCGACATCATGGACAAGGGGATCGTCCTGGCCGGTGGAGGCTCGATGCTGAAGGGGCTCGACGAGCGCCTCAAGCATGAGACGGGGATGCCCATTCACATCGCCGAGGACCCGCTTTTCGCCGTAGCCGTGGGCTCGGGTAAGTGCCTAGAGGAGTTCGAGGCCTTAAAACGGGTCCTCATCAGCTCCACCCGCCACTGACCGAAGGTTTCTAGGGCCGGAGCGCCCCTACGACCAGCTCCAACCACAGGGCATATTCGAAGCTGAGCCCGACATCCTGGATGACTAGCTCCTCCTTGGGGGGCGGCCACGACCATCGGCCGTTCCTACGTTGTCTGCCGGCGATGTATCCGCCGGCCGCGAGAGATATCCGGGCGTGGAGCGGTTCACGCGTCTCGGCGTAAAGCTCGGCTGCGGCGGCCGTCGTCTTCCCGGAGTCCATCGTGTAGTAGCGATCGACGGCCTTGCCCTTGTGGATCAGCTCCGTGTAGGACGCGGCCAGATCGAGATGGGCGATGTCCCCGGTCTCCTTGTACAGGCGAGTCAGGAACCAGGTAGGCATGCTGAACATCGACCAGTTGCGTGCCGTCTTCCTGATGTCCAGTGCTCGATATGCCTCGAGCGTGGGGTCGGTCACGAGCTGTCCGTCTTCACCGACTGTGGTGAAGAGCATCGATCGCGGTGACGGCTGCGACTCAAACACCGAGCGCAAGAAGTCCGCAGTGCGCTCGGCCCCCGCGCGGTCGCTTCGACGTAACAACGCGAGCCCGCCGATGGCGGAGGTAGCGGTGTCCATCCACCGACCAGGCATCTCCTGTGGTCCGCACCAGAATCCTCCGGTGCGCGGATCCTGGTTGGACGCAACGAAGTCCCCGAGGATCTCGAACAATTTGTCGTGTCCCGCCGCGGCGGCCCCGAGTACGAGGAAACTCTGGTGATAGATGTACTGACGTGGTCCCTGGTCGTATCCGAGGATCGCTCCTTCGGCGGAGATGGCGGGGGACAGCCGCTCGAGGAGCGCGAACGCGTCGGAGGTTCGCCCCGCGAGCGCGAGGCCCAAAGGACCCTTGTAACAAGGGGAGATCATCTGTCCGGCCGGCCAGGAGTGACGCTTCAGTTGCTCGAGCGACCATTCGATCCCACTCTCTGCCGCAAGATCGAAGCGCGAGAGCCTGCGAGCCACACCGGCTACGTCTTTATCGGGATCCAGGAAGCGCACCGTCCAGTCCTGGTGTCGATAGATGCGAGCTCGCCTAGCGGCTTTCAGCCGTCCACTCTTCACACGCAAACGCACCTGCCGCTGCAGTTTCCGCCCTGAGTGCTTCACCGAGAGAGGGACCAACTGCTTGATCCCGCCCCCGGGGGATCGGTTACCTCTAGGCGGGGCCATGCCCCAAGTCTGCCCTGTGTTTGCCCCCAGCTCGGCGAGCCGAATGTGAGAAGCCGTTAAGGTGGGCGAATCGGGCTATAGCCCCCAAGTTTTGGAAGTCTTTTAGAAGGTCTCTATAGGTATGTACCGCCGAGCAGGGCGCGGGCGCCTCTTGCTGTTCGCCTTTCTTGCCCTTTGCATAGTCGTCATCACTCTCGATTTCCGTCAGAACGCCGACGGTCCTCTAGAGCGAGGCAAGGACATCGCTTCCGCGGTCGTCGCCCCTCTCCAACGTGGGTTCACCGCCGTCACTCGTCCCGTGGGCAATTTCTTCTCGTCCCTCGGTGACCTTGGCCGCCTTCGTACCGAGAACACCGAGCTGAAGGCTTCCGTGGAGGAGATGGAGGGCCGCTTGACCGAGGCCCTCTCTCTGACGGACGAGAACGAGCGATTGCGCAATCTCCTCGAGCTCGAGGAGTCGTGGGCGTCGATGGATCGAACTTCGGCCGAGGTCATCGGCTATGCGCCCGCCAACTACAAGTGGGCCGTGTTCATAGACAAAGGTCGCAACGACGGAGTCGAGAACGACATGTCGGTCGTTAACAGCGAAGGACTCGTCGGAAAAGTGATCCGAGTCGAAGCAGCCACGTCAACTGTTCTGCTGTTGATCGATCCGCAAGCCGGGGCCCGTGCGCGCACGGAGGATCGCGGGCAGGTCGGCGTCATCCATGGCAACGGCGAGGCAGACAGACTTCTGCTGGAGCGGATCGACACCGATGCACAGATCTCTGTAGGGCAGGATGTCGTCACCGCCGGCTACGACCAGGGCATCTTTCCACCGTCCATCCCGATCGGCGAGGTCATGGCTGTGAGCACGCAGGGTGCCGCCCTCCACCAAGAGGTCGAGGTTCGCCCATGGGTGGATTTCGACTCGCTCGATTTCGTTTCGGTCCTCCTGGAAAGTGGTCCCCGCCTCGACCGGGGTGAGGATTGATGGCGGTGGCTCCTCGACGGGGATCCACATTTCTCGCCGATATCGGTGCCGGACGCGTCTTGGCCATCGCTCTGCTCGTGGTTCTCGCCTTGGCGCTGCAGTCGACCGTCCTGGCCCACCTGACTTTGCTCGGTGTGCGCCCCCAGCTGGTCCTGGTGGTGGTCGTGTGCCTTGCCTACCTTGACGGGGAGAGGGTGGGACTCGTCGTCGGTTTCGCCGGAGGCTTGATGCAGGATCTGTTGTTGCCCCTGTCGATCGTTGGTCTGACGGCGCTCGTCTACACGTTGATCGCATACGGGGTCGGGTACCTGAGGCAGTACGCAACCGCAGAGTCGGTCTGGACGCCGGTCTTCGCGGTCGCCCTCGCATCCGTCATCGCCGAACTCTCGTACGCATTGCTGGCGATCCTCCTTGGTCAGTCATGGGTTTCTCTCACGATGACTCTGCAGAGAACCGGCCTAATCGTCCTCTACGACACCTTGCTCACGCCGTTCGTTTTCCCAGTGGTTAGGCGGGTTTCGGATCGCTTCCGTCCCCAAAGGGTGTACGGCTGATGGCGGATAGGCAGAAGACTCCCGCAGAGCACGTCACCCTCCGGCTGGCCATCTTCGGCATCTTGATGGTGGCTGCTTTCGTCGCCTTGTTCTCCCGTCTCTGGTTCCTGCAGGTGCTGGCGGCCGGCGATTACGAGCAGCTGGCTCAAGAAAACCGGGTTCGGTTCGTGCACTCGGAGCCCCCACGAGGCCGGATCCTCGATCGGAACGGGGTGGTCATCGCCGAGAATCGCACTTCACTTGCCGTCACCATCGATCGCCAGATCCTCGAGCGACGCAAACAGCGCAAGAGGACCGTCGAGCAGTTGTCAGCACTCCTTGATGTTCCGGCAAAACAGATCATGGAGCGTCTGCTGGACGGAACGGTTTCGCCATACAAACCCGTGGCCGTCGTAAACGACGTGAATGAGGACGACGCAGCTGTCATCGAGGAGAACCACGAAGACTTCCCCGGGGTTGACATCGAGGAACTTCCCGTTCGGCAGTATCCGAAGAGTTCGTTGGCCGCTCACATCCTCGGGTACGTGAACGAGATCTCCCCCGAACAGTTGGAGTCGGACCACTTCAAGAGCGTGCGCCCGGTCTACGCGGCGGGAGACATCGTCGGTCACGCGGGTGTCGAGTACACGTACGACCGTTTCCTCCGAGGCGAGCCTCGGATCGAGAAGGTGATCGTCAACTCCTCCGGTGACGTGATCGGTTCCAAGTTGGCCCAAGAGGAACGTCCCGGCTACGACCTCGTGCTCGCGATGGACTCGGACATCCAGCACGTCACCGAGAACGCACTGGAAGCGGGGGTGAGCGCTGCGCGGGGCGCCGGTTATGTGGCGCCGGGTGGGGCCGCCGTCGTCATGGACCCGAACAACGGAGACCTTCTGGCGATGGCGAGCTACCCGGACTACGACCCGCGCATCCTGGCCGACGGGATCACAACCAAAGAGTTCAAGACACTGAACGACCCCGAAGAGAATGCGTGGCTAGACCGGGCCATCCAGGCCCAACGTCCGCCCGGCTCGACGTTCAAGGTCATCACTGCCGGCGCAGCGATGGCTTCCGGGGTAGCAGGCCCGTATGACGCGATCGAGTGTCCGGGAAGCAGGGTCTTTCCTCCCGAGGGTGGACCTGGGAGCGTCGTTTTCAACAACTGGGAATCGACGTACCACGGCTTCATAGGGTTTCAGACGTCTTTGGAGATCTCGTGCGACACGTTCTATTACGAGTTGGGGTGGCGGATGGAGTCGCGGTTCGGCCCGCCCGAGAGCGTGGGGGGAGATGGCTCCGAGCAGTTCCAGCGCTACGCGCGCAGGACCGGCTTCGACCACGAAACGGGGATCGATCTGCCGAACGAAGCCGAGGGCCGCGTACCGGACAAAGAGTGGTGCGCCCAGTTCAGGAAGGACAAGCTGGGGTGCTTCGACGGCTGGCTCCCCGGCTTCACAGTCAACATGTCGATCGGACAGGGTGACCTCATCGTCACTCCGATGCAGATGGCGGTTGCTTACTCGGCGATCGCCAACGGTGGGACCGTGTGGCAACCGCACGTCGCCGCCGGGTTGGCGACTACGAACGACGAAGCCGAGGTCGATCTGCTCCGTCCGATCAGGGACCGGAAGGTCGCCGATCTGCCACTGGACGCGGTTCAGCTCGGCGTGCTCCATGAAGGGCTCGAGCTCGTGATCTCCGGTGCGGAAGGCACCGCGGCGGGCGCGTTCGCAGGTTTCCCCCTCGATCAGTTCCCCTTGGCCGGGAAGACGGGGACGGCGGAGGTTGATGGTGGCGCCCGGAACGACGCCTGGTTCGTTTCTTACGGGCCATCCGACGCTCCCGAATACGTCGTGGCCGTTTTCGTCGAAGACGCTGGACACGGAGGCGAGAGTGCGGCCCCCATAGCGCGGCAGATCTTCGAGGGCATCTTCGGTCTCGACAAGGAAACCAACGTGAACCTAGGCACGGACGCGTCGGGATGAGGCACAACTGATGCGAGGCGGAATCGTTTTCGGCGAAGCGGTCGACCGGATCGGCGGCGAGCCCATCTCGGCGCGCATGCGGCGCAAGGC
>DASQLQ010000040.1:0-5175 GCA_035629935.1 Actinomycetota bacterium | reverse complement strand
CGGTTCTCTGTGCCCTCGCGCGTGAAGGTAGTCATCGAGGAGAGATTAGCCGGAGGCGAGTTCGAGCAAGCGGTCGGCAACCCGGGTCCACGACCATCTCGACCTCGCCACGTCTACCGCCTTGCCGGCCCAGGTTCGGCGGTCGGCGGGAGGGGCGCCCAGAAGGCGGTCCATCCCTGCTGCGATGCCCTTGATCGGGGACTCGGGATCGAAGGTCAGAAGCCCGTCGGTGCCCAGCTCGCCCTCCAGGATGCGACCCACCTCTCCGATACCCGAGTGATCCGGGACCAATGGAAGCACCCCGCAAGCGGCAGCCTCCGCCGCCACCATCCCGAACGCCTCGGGCAACACCGAAGGAACCACGAGCAGATCGAAGGTCGGCAACACCGGAGCCAGAGCTTCGTGATCCAACCGGCCCAGGAAATCGATAGTTCTCCGCCCGGCCCGTTCACGATATCCACCGTCACCTTGCACCGACCGAAGGAAGTCGATCAACTCCTCGAGAGGCTCGGGGCCATTCTCGGCGACGCGTAGCGCGCGCTCGATGTCTCCCGTCCCGAGCGCAAGTGCAAGCTCTCGCAACTCTGTCTCGAAACCGCCGTAACCCACTATCGCGACCTCGAACTCACGTTCGACCAGCCCGGCGGCCGCCAACAGGTGATGTACGCCTTTCTGCGCGATCAGCTTCCCTACAAAACCAACGATCGGTTTGGATCGGTCGGGCCGAGGTTGCGGACGGAAGAGATCGATGTCACAACCCGGATTGACCACCTGGGCGCGCTCCCGCCACCCCGGCACGAACCGAGCGGCCTCTTCGATCATGTAGCTACTTCCCCCGACCACGCGAGCCGCTCCTCCCAGTCCGTCGATCGCGAACTCCCGGTACCGCTCTTGCTCCTTGACGGCGTACTCGAGCGCGCTTCCATGAAGTTTGGCGATGTAGGTTTTGCCACCCGCTTCACATGCGAGTCGAGCGATGTGCGGCCCCATGACTTCGTGACCCGTGATGATCGCATCGGGTGCGTGCGTTTCCACCGCCGTCCTCATCGCCGCTACGTTTGTCTCGGTATAGCGCGCGAGCTCGGCATCCGTTAGATCGACGAACCTCTTTACCTCGAACCCTTCGTAATCGTCGTAGACGTACACGGGCAGCAGGCCCCCGATGTCGGGGCGCACGACCACACAAGAACCGGATGCGGGCGCCACACCCATCGATGAGGTGGAGAACGAAGAGTTATCGGGCGCGAAGTCGCCCGCAGCGTCGATGAAATCGAGGCCCGACACCGTCCGCTCCTGACACATCACCAGCACGTCGTGGCCGGCCTTCCTCCAGGCACGGGCGACGTTCGCGGTGTAGATGTTGGAACCCGACCCCCGCATCAGATAGCCGTGCCAGAGCAGGATCCTCACGCCGCCAATCTAGTGCCACATAAGCTTCGCGACATGCTCGAGCGTTCGTTCGGTCAGGCGATCCGTAGCTTCGGAACACTCTTCCTCTTGGTTGCGATGCTGACCGTGCCGCTGCATCTGGCCTACAGCCTCGTATTCCGGAACGTGATCGAGACCCGAGAGCTGCACGAGGTGATCGGCACCTTTCCTTCGTCACGCCAGGTCCGGGGTGTGGGTCAGACACAGCTGACACAAGCCCGCGTTGGCCTGATCGTCGTCTCCCTGATCGAGCTCGCGGCGATCCCGTGGTTCGTTCAGATGACGGTAAAGGTGCTGCGCGACGAGGAGGAAGGCAACATCGCAACCGTGTCGGACGCGGTGCGCGGGACGCCATTCTCGTTCCGGCTCGGGCCCATCCGACCGGGGCCCGTGGCGGTGTCGGTGGTGGTTGCTCTGCTGATCGGCTTCCTCATCGAGCGATCCGGCCTGCTCCTTCTGGAGTTCGTCAGCGATCCCCGCTCCTATCCGTTCTTCGGTCTGATGCAAGGTGTGGCCCGGGCCGCCGGGGCGCCGTTCGTGCTCGCGACGCTTGCTTATTCGCACCGACCTAAAGAAACGACCCCCAAGGTGCCGAATGTCTATTGAGTGGAGACTCACACAAGTACCGACGCGGTCGGTTTAGTTGCCGACCCCTTCCGGACCGTCGCGGAGGGCCACAAGGCCGACGTCCGCAAGATCCGCGAGAGGAACCGCCAGCGGCGGCTGAGGTATCTCCTCTATCTCAACCTGCTCGTCTTCACCTATCTATTGAGACGGGGGGTGGAAGGTCGCCCGCTGGAGTTCGGTCTCCCCACGGTTGGTTCAGAAGACTGGCTCTGGCTCTTCCCCGTCCTGATGATCCTGATGCTCGGCTCGGTCCTCATCCTTCCGCAGCTCGCCAACGGTCGATCGCCCGGCATCCGTTTCAGTCCCGAGCAGATCGGAGTCGGTTTCTCCGATGTGAAGGGCATCGACGTCGTCCTCGAGGAAGTCAAACGAACCTTGCAGATCTTCCTTACCTACAAGAGCTTCCGGGAAGAGCTCGGAGGCAACCCGCGGAGGGGCGTCCTGTTCGAGGGTCGCCCCGGAACGGGAAAGACTCATATGGCAAAGGCGATGGCCGCCGAGGCCGGGGTGCCGTTCTATTTCGTCTCGGCGCCTGCCTTCCAAAGCATGTGGTCGGGGATGACGGCATGGAAGATCCGCTCCTATTTCCGCGGCCTCAAGAAAGCAGCGCGTAAAGAAGGCGGTGCGATCGGTTTCATCGAGGAGATCGACGCGGTCGCTACCCGGCGAGGAGGGCTATCACCCGACGCTGCAACTGCATCCCGCTTCGGTGTCCACCGGTTCATCGATACCGGCGGTGGCGGGATGGTGAACGAACTGCTGATCCAGATGCAGTCCTTCGACACCCCCCTCATGGGGGGTCGGATCAAGAACTGGTTCGTCGACCTCGCGAACCTATTCATGCCGGCCGGACACCAGATCAAGAAGAGTGCGAGTAAGTACTCGAACGTCCTGGTCATCGGTGCAACCAACAGGGCCGATCATCTCGATCCTGCCCTGATGCGGCCCGGCCGATTCGATCGCGCTCTCTACTTCGAGTTGCCTTCCAAGAGTGGCCGGCGCGACCTCGTCGACTATTTCCTTGCTCGCCGAGCACACGCTACGGAGATGGATCGCAAGGAGCTGCGCGAGGAACTCGCTCTGATGACCCTGGGTTACACGCCGGCGATGTTGGAACACATCCTGGACGAATCACTCGTCTGGGCGATCCGAGATGGACGCAGGGAGCTCAACTGGCGCGACGTCCAGAGAGCGCGGCTGTCCGAAGAGATCGGCGTCGGGCAACCGGTTGCCTACACGAAGCGGGAGAAGGACCTGATCGCAACGCACGAAGCCGGACATGCAGTTGCTGCCTATCTCTGCGGCAAGGATCGCAAACTAGAGGTTCTGTCGATCATCAAACGCCGATCCGCACTCGGATTACTGGCTCACTCAGACCTCGAAGAACGATTCACTCGCGCCCGCTCCGAGTTGGAAGCAACGCTGAAGATAATGCTCGCCGGCATGGCGGCAGAGGAACTTTTCTTTGGCGAATCGGGCACCGGGCCCTCATCGGATCTAACCGCGGCGACGTCGTTGGCGGCTCAGATGGTCGGCGCCTACGGGATGGGCAAACATCTCGTGTCTTACGACGCCATAGACAACGGCTTCTCGTCGGGGAACCTCGTTGCCAAAGTGCTGGCCGGAGATCAAAGCCGATCGGAAGTCGAGGATCTGCTGCGGCTGCACAAGGAAGAGGTCAAAAAGTTGTTGGCATCCCACCGCAACTTGGTGGAAGCCTTACGGGACGAGCTTCTCGAACGGGAAGAGTTGCTGGGGGACGAGATCCTTGGTGTTCTACGCCGCGCGCAGGCGAACTAGATCCCCGCGAACAGATCGTCCTCTGGCTCCTCGGTAGGGACCGTCGACTCGATCAGCGTGTAGTCCTCCCACGGATAGACCTTTTTCTGGATGTCATCGGGGATCGCGAACCAGAAGCTGTCCGGATCGATCTGGGTCGCGTGCGCGAGCAATGCCTTGCTGCGTAACTCGACATAATCGGCTACATCGATCTGTGCGGTGACCTTCGGGTCCTCGAAACCCATCTGGTCCCACTGATCGAGCCACCCGGCGAACGGGCTCTCGATCCCCTCCGCGGCTGCAGCTTCGTGCAGCATCGTGAACCTCGCCTTGGTGAACGTGGCAAAGTAGTAGAGCTTCGACGGCTGCCAGGGTGCGCCGGCGTCTGGGAAACGTTCCCCGTCGCCGGCTTCGCGGAACGCTCTGGCGCCCCACTCGTGCACCCGGATGTGATCGGGATGCTCGTATCCCTTCGACTCGTCGTACGAAAGGATGACCTCGGGTCGTTCGGCCCGGATTATCTCGACGATCTTCCCTACGGCTTCTTCGGGATCGGCATTCCAGAATGAGTTCGGATGATCATTGCTTGGTGTCTTCGGCATCCCTGAGTCGCGATAGCCGAGGTGATAGATCCGCTCGACACCCAACAAGTCGCACGCGGTCTCCAGCTCGGCGGCTCTTATCTCCGGCATCCGATCTTTGATGCCGGGGCGATCCATGCGGGGGTTCAGGATCTCGCCTTCTTCGCCGCCCGTCGCACAGACCAGAACGACGCGCACGCCCTCGTCCGCGTAACGAGCCATCGTTCCCGACCCCTTAGACGACTCGTCGTCCGGGTGGGCATGGAACGCCAGCAGTGTGCGTCTCTTATCGCTCATCGACTACTAGGCTAATCGGCCATATGGGCAGAGGAGAAGTTCGTGACTACTTCGACAAGGCTCGCTCTGGTGCGGCCGCCTTGTTGGTCCTAGTGGGGATCGCCGCCGTCGGAGGCACCTTCCTCGAGTGGGTCACGATCCGGCCACCGGAGAGGGTTCCGGCCGACCAGGCGGACCGGCTCGATGCGTTCACCGGCATGGAGACCTCGGATGGATGGGTCGTGGTGGCCCTTGCAGGAGGCATCCTGGTGGCCGCACTTCTCCTCGTGATCCGCAAGCGATCCGTCTACGCGTGGGTCGCGTTCTGGTGCTCGATGTTGATGGGTGGGATCTCGATCGCGGACTACCGGGGGATCGACGAACTGTTCTACGAGGAGATGAACAGGATCGGAGATCCGGCCCCGGCGTTCGGACTGACCCTCGTCGCCGTTGCGGCTCTCGTGGGGATCGTCGCGTCCGTTAC
>DASQLQ010000039.1:0-9828 GCA_035629935.1 Actinomycetota bacterium | reverse complement strand
AAGACGGCCCCTTTTTACGTCGACCACTAGAGGAAGGGAAGCCGAGGACGAGTCGAGGGCGGAGAGTGAAGGTCATTTCAACGAAACGGGTTCTGAGCGTTCTGCTGCTCGATGCCCCCACGAGAAAGCGATTGACTCGATTCGCGCATTCTTTGCGCCGTCCGTTGAGAACTTTGCCGACGCTGCGCCGCACGTCGATCTCGTTCCCGACATCACTACGCCGTCCGTTGGCCGCGCTCTTGGCGACGCTTCTTCCAATCATCGGTACGGTGACCTTCCTTGCGCCGACAGCTCACGCCGCTCTCGGTTCGATCGTGTTCTCGAGCGACAGAAGCGGGCCGTATCGGATCTGGACGATGAACAACGATGGGACGGCGCAAACCCGGATAACGAACTCCCTCCCCAAGTACCAGGACTATGAACCGGCTTGGTCGCCCGACGGAAGCAAGATCGTCTTCGTTCGAGTAGACGCCGAGGGCGACATCTATGTCATGAACAGCGACGGCAGTGGCCTCGTTCAGCTCACAGCCACCGCCGCAGACGATCGCTCCCCGGACTGGTCGCCCGATGGATCCGAGATCGTCTTTCAAAGAAACTCCTCGATCTGGAAGATGAACGCGAACGGCACCGGTGCTGTGGCGCTCACGACTGCAGGCGAGGAGCCGGCCGCTTGGCCCACGTGGTCGGCCGACGGAAACAAGATCGTCTTCGCCGACCATCACGGTACGTCAACCTGGGGAATCACCACGATCGATCCCGACGGGTCGAACCACACTCACTTGTCCGCGGGCGGAAGTAACGACACGCATCCCGTGTACTCGGGTAACGGCAGCAAGATCGCTTTCACTTCAGATCTCGATGGCAACGAAGAGATCTACACCATGAACTCCGACGGGTCGGGGCTCTCGAGATTGACCAACAACGCCGCAAGCGACGACTTCCCCGCATGGACCCCCGATCCCCAGATCGCCTTCTCCAGCACGCGAACCGGCAACCACGACATCTTCAAGATGAACTCGGACGGAACCGGCGTAACCCAGTTGACGACGAACTCCGGCGAGGACAAGGACCCCGACTGGGCGGTCGGCGACATCGTGCCGCCGTTAGCTCCCACGATCAACAGCATTCCCGCGGACCCCAGTGGCGATCCGAACCCCTCTTGGTCTTTCACCGGAGAAGCCGGCGGGAGTTACCAGTGTGAGCTGCGCCGCGGGGCAACAATCGTGGCCGCGCTCGCGTCCTGCACGAGTGCGAAGAGCTACTCGATCTCTCCGATCGTTGAGGGCACTTACACCTTCGCCGTCAAACAGACCGATGACGCCGGCAACGAGGGCCCAGAGGGCACTGACGACTTCACCCTCGACATGATCGAGCCCGGAACGACGATCGACTCCGGCCCCACCGGCACGATCACTACCAAGAACGCATCATTCACGTTCTCATCCGATGTCTCCGGCGCCGGCTTCCAATGCAGCATCGACGGGAGCTCTTTCCTGCTCGGCGCGTGCAACTCCCCCGCCGCCTACACCGCATTGGCCGAAGGTGACCACACGTTCGAGGTCCGAGCAGTGGACAGTTACGGCATCGTGGATCCCACCCCGGCCTCGCGCACCTTCACCGTCGACACCGTCGGACCGGCAGCCCCCTCGATCGACTCGGGCCCTGCAGGAACCGTCGCGATCGACGACGTGACCTTCACGTTCTCGGGACCCGGCAGCTCCTACGAGTGCGCCATCGACGGCGGTGCCTTCTCGTCCTGCACCTCGCCGAGGGCCTACAACAACCTGACCGACGCAACTCACACGTTCGACGTCAGATCATTCGACAACTTCGGTAACCCCAGCACGACGACGAGCAGGACCTTCACGGTCGACACCACGGCACCTCAGACCACGATCAACTCGGGACCGACCGGAACCATCGCGACCAACCAGGCCACGTTCGGGTTCTCGACCAACGATCCTGCCGCCATCTTCGAGTGCAAGCTCGACTCCGGCAGCTTCCAATCGTGCACCTCGACCACCAACTACACCGGCCTCAGCCAGGGTTCGCACACGTTCGAGGTCCGTGCCTCGGACGCCGTCGGCAACACGGACCAAACACCCGCCTCGCGCACATTCACCGTCGACACTCAAGGTCCGATCGTCACGATCGACTCGGGACCTTCCGGCCCCACCAACAACGACTCACCCACCTTCGTGTTTTCGTCCAACGATGGAACGGGCACCTACTCGTGCAGCCTCGACGGGGCAGCATTCACGGACTGCACGTCGCCCATCTCCTATTCGGGCCTCTCCGAGACGGCACACACCTTCGAGGTGAAAGGCACGGATGAGCACAGCAACACCGGGGCGAGCGCTTCCAGCAACTTCACGGTCGACCTGACGGGACCTGAGATCCCGACCGTCACCTCCGCTCCGGCCGAGGTAACGCCAAACGACTTCGGTACGTTCGAGTTTGAATCCAACGACTCAACCGACACGTTCAGGTGCAGTATCGACAGCGACCCTTACGCCATCTGTTCGTCGGGGATCACGTATCCGAACCTCAGCGAAGGCCTCCACACGTTCGCGGTCGTCGCGGTTGACCTCGCTGGTAACGAAAGCGAGCCGACCTACATCTTGTTCACGGTGGACACCAATGCCCCCGAGACCACGATCGATTCCGGTCCGAATGGCCTGATCGGTTTCGGCGACGCATCCTGGGAGTTCTCGGCCGACGAGATGTCGACCTTCGAGTGCAGTTTCGACGGCGGCGCCTTCAACACTTGTTTCTCGCCTCAGAGTTACGTGGGGCTGAGCGATGGGATTCACGACTTTGAGGTGCGCGCTATCGATCAGGTGGGCCACATTGACCCATCGCCGGCAACTGCAAGCATCGTGGTCGATACTTCCGCACCCGCTCTGGTGACGATCACTTCCGGTCCATCCGGCGACGTCAATACCGAAGATGTCACTTTCGAGTTCACCTCGGATGATCCAACGAACGACTTCGAGTGCAGCCTCGATGCGGGCTCATTCGTCAGTTGCACCTCGCCGACGGACTTCAACGACCTCTCGGACGGAAACCACATCTTCGCCGTACGTGCCGTCGACGATGCGGGCAACACGGGACCGTCCACCCTTCGAACCTTCAAGGTCGACACCGTGGCACCCGGTGACCCCACCATCTCCGGGGCCAGCGGATCCGTTCCGACCGACGACGTGAACTTCTCGGTCTCAACTAACGATTCCGGCGCCACTTTCGAATGCAGCATGGACGGGGCGGCCTTCGCTCCGTGCAGCTCGAATCCCAGTTATTCGGACCTCGGTGAGGGTGGCCACACGTTCTCGGTGGTCGCGATAGATCTGGCCGGTAACTCGAGCGGAACGTCAACTGCCAACTTCACGGTCGATACCTTGGTGCCGGGCGGGGCAACGATCACTTCGGGACCCTCGGGAAACATCAATTTCGACGATGTGAGTTTCGGATTCACCTCTGAGGACGCAACAGACCACTTCGAGTGCAGCTTCGACAGTGGCACCTTCACGGTGTGCGGTTCACCCTCGGACTACTTCGACCTGACCAATGGCGACCACACCTTCGACGTCCGTGCGGTCGACGACGCTGGCAACGCCGGCCCGGCAGCGACGCGCAGTTTCACAGTCGACACCGTGGCTCCGGATGCACCCACGATCGACTCGGGACCGTCCGGGGATGTCGCCACCGCAAGCGTCACGTTCGAGCTTTCCTCTAACGACTCCACCGCCACGTTCGAGTGCAGCATGGATGGAGGGGCCTTCGCCCCGTGCAGCTCGTCGACCGATTACGACCTGGGTGAGGGTGGCCACACGTTCGACGTAAGAGCGGTCGATCCCGCCGGCAATACCGGAGCGACCACCACGCAGAACTTCACGGTGGACACCATCGCCCCGGACTCCGTCACGATCACGGACGGCCCTTCGGGGTCGACCTCGAACGATGACGTGAGCTTCGAGTTCAACTCGGACGATCCCGCCGATCACTTCGAGTGCAGCCTCGACGGTGCGGCGTTCACGACTTGTACCTCGCCGGCCAACTACACGAACGTGGACGAGGGAGACCACACCTTCGAGGTCCGCGCCGTTGACGACGCGGGCAACGTCGGCCCGGGCACGATCGTCACCTTCGAAGTTGAAGAGCCAAGCTCTGGTTCCAATCCCGAACCGGTGCCATCTCCATCCGGCAGCGGCGAGCCGGCCATTGACCCGACCCCAAGCCCGACCCCCAGCTCGGAGCCAACCAGCAACCCTGCGCCGGGCGGTTCTCAGGGCGGCAAGGGTGGGGGCCGCGGCAACAACGGTTCAGACGACTCGCCTTCTGATTCCGGGGCATCAGGATCGGAAGGTTCGACACCCGAGGCCCCGGGCTGGTCGTCACCGACGAGCGGTACCGACATAAGCCCAGTGGCCGATCTCTTCGCAGGCGACACCAAGGCACTTCGCTTGAACGAGCGTTCTAAGGGCCGCTCCAAGCGGCACAACGCGCGCCCCGGCAAGACGAGTGGGGCCGAAGAGTCCGACGCAGCAAAGGTTGCCGACGAGCGTGGACGCCTGGGATTTGCAGGCAAGTCGAAGGCGGAGGAAGAGAAGGCCCTGCCGCTGTGGATCGGCCGTGCTGCGCAGACCGTCAAGACTTTCAGTTTTCCCTTCGTCTTGGTGCTGCTCGTGCTTCTATATCTAGTGAGTCAGCACTGGATCGACCGTAAGACCCCGAAACTGGCCATAGCTCCGATCAATGCACGGTTCGACATAGTGAGGTTCCGATGAATAGAGGAATGTTCGTAGGCGGCACCCCAACATCCGCATCGGACCTCGCGCCACTGGGCGAGCGTTTGGCGGCCTTGTTCGTGACGAGAGTTGTCGTGACAACCGTGATCGCGATGATGCTCATCACCCGCTCCGATCTGATCGGATCCCAGGCGACGGCTCTGATCCCGGCCACCATCGCGTTCTTCATCGCTTCGTGTGTAACCGAAGGCGTTCGACGTGTTCTCCGGGGGCGAGGTCTGGTCGTCGTCGGGGGGATGTTGCTCATGGACGGCATCTTTCTCTCCTGGGTGATGTTCGTGAGCGGCGGCCCCCAGAGCCCGCTCCGTTTCTTGATCTACCTGCACTTGATCGCGGTGACGCTTCTCGCGTCGTACAGGACGGGGCTCAAGGTCGCGCTGTGGCACTCCCTTTTGTTCTTCGTCACCTTCTATGCACAACTATCCGGCTGGATCGACCCCTTCACATCCATCGAGGGATCAGCGGCACAGGCAAGGACGGAGTTCAACCGATTGTCGGTCCTCAACGTGGTTGCTTTCTGGCTCGTTGCCTTGGGGACGGCGGCATACTCGGCGATGAACGAGCGTGAGCTGCGTCGTAACCGTGACGACCTTCGGTACCTAACCGAGATGGCTGCTCAACTCGAAGAAGTCACGCATCCGAAACAGGTGGCCGAGATCCTTCTGTCGCGGTTGAAGAAGGCGTTCGGTTACTCACGTGGTGCCGTTATCGCTCTCCAAGGGAATGACCTCGAACTCCTGGGCTTCACCCCAGGCGTCGAAGCAGACAAATTCGAAACCGCGGATGACCCTCTTCTCCAACGAGCTTGGCTCACGCACTCCGTTGAAGTCTCGGGGCGCCTGAGCTCCACCGGCATGCTGAGCACTCTTTTCCCCGACGCTCGGAACATCGTGGTGGTTCCCATGTACGCAGGCCGCGAGTCCGTGGGCGCTTTGATCGTGGAATACCCCCCCAGCCTGGTTGGGATCGAGAGACGGATCCTTTCGATGTACGGACAGTTCGCCTCTCACGCCGCTCTTGCGTTGCGGAACGTCTGGCTGATGCAGCATGTCACCAAGATGGCGCGCACCGACCCCCTGACCGGACTCGACAACCGAGCGGCCTTCCACGATTCATTGGAACAAGAGCTGGCTCGTGCCGGACGCGGTGCCGAGGAAGTCACCTTGATGATGATCGACATCGACCACTTCAAGCAGATCAACGATGTGCACGGGCACCAGATAGGTGACGAAGCGCTCAGGCACTTCGCCGCAGCCGTTAGTGAGGGGATCCGATCGTTCGACAGGTTGGCTCGATACGGGGGCGAGGAGTTTGCACTCATCGCTCCGACTTGCAACGCCGACCAAGCGGTGGTCGCAGCAGAGCGGCTACGAGCGATCATCGAGGAATCCTCAGGACCGGTGCCGATGACCGCGAGTATCGGCGTGGCGACGTATCCGACCCATGGACAGGATCCTGACAAGCTCATCAAGGCCGCAGACCAAGCTCTGTACGCAGCCAAGGAGGCCGGACGCAACATCGTTTCTCGATTCCAGGCCCCAGCGCTAGTGGAGACATTCGACGAGGCTGAAGACGCGTTCGACGATCCCGACGACGTGTTCGACGACGAAGAGACGCTCGACGGGCCCGAAGACCCTTCGTTCGCCACTCTCGTGGAGCTCGAGTAGAGCTCAAAACACCCCTCTAATGTGCCGTGATGGACGCGGCAAGGATGTTGGGTACGGTCGGGACGTTGATCGGCCTCGTTCGCGCGCTACCCCAGTTCATCAGGCTGTTCCGGGCAAAGGACGCACACGGGGTTTCGCTGGACACGGCGGCGACGAGCTGTGTCGTGAGCTTCGCGTGGACCACCTATGCCGTGCTTACCGATCAATTCGCGGTGGTGCTGGCCACCGGGCTGTCCGGCGCCGTCTTCGCATTGATCACCCTTTTGGCGATGAAGCTCGGCCGGCGAGTGACGGAGCTTCGAGCTGCCCCCATCTGGTTGGTGGTCGTGATCGCCATTACTTTGATAGCCGGGTCGGGTGGTCTCGGCGCGATCTTGTCCGTGAGCGCTCTCGCTGCTAATACGCCCCAGGTGATCGTCGCTTACCGGGAGCGCGACTTAAGCGGTCTATCTCCCACGACGTGGGCTTTAACTGCATCAGATGGGGCGGTGTGGACCCTTTACGGGATCGTCACTGGTGATGTCCCGATCTTGATGAATAACCTTTTCCAGTTCTCAACGGGCGCGGCGATCGTGATCCGCCGTTTGTTGTGGCACCGAACAAGGGCGCGATTCTCCGAGACCTAGCTGACGAAAGAGGAACGTGTGGCCAGTCCGCTAGCGGTCCCTGCGATCGCGGTGAAGGCGTGCACGAACTGATCAGCATTGTTGGAGGCGATCCAGAACGTGCTCGGCTCCCAGATGACCAGCGACAGGAACAGAGCAACGTGGGTCACTCCCAAGGTCAGAGCTGCGGGACGCGCGGCCCTCCGGTTAAGGGTGCCACGAAGCGCTACGAGACCAACTATGAGTGCGCCCAAGGTGTGCCACCCGTTGGTTTCCAAGAACCCAAAGATGTGGGCGGATCCAGCCGCCTCGGCGGCTTGCGCTCCGATGGGAAAGGTTCGGTCGGTGAGGAATCCGACGAGTGCAAGGGGGAGATGCACGATCGTGGTGATGAGTAAGAACACCCGTGCCGGCGTCCATTCGACTTCGCTAGGGGCACCGGCCACCGTGGCCGCCGAGCCGAGGTGCTGGGTCATCGATCCCTCCTCTTGTGGGCGGACTGCAGGCCAAGAACGCCTGCGACGACGCTTCCGGCGAGCTCCTCGTCGAAGGGCGCTTGTCCGGCAAGGTTGATAACTAGGCCTTCGACCGCGCCCATAAGGGCTGAGGCCACCACTTTGGGTGGCGGCCCCGACGGGATCGTCCCGCTCTTACGCCCCGCTGTAATGAGCCGGGCGCACTCCGCGATGACCAGACGAGAGGATTCATCGATCGCCCGCCCGACCGGATGGTCCTGCCCGCTGAACTCGATACTCAGGACCATATGTACGCGGGCGATGTCACGGCGACAGAAGACTGCGTGTGTCCGCGCCACGTCTATGAGTGCTTGTAGCGGGTCGGAGTTGTCGGCGATCACTTTGCCCATCTCCGCCCACCAGTTCTCTTCGACCCACGCCACCACTGCCAGAGCTAGATCCTCTTTATTTGCGAACTGGTGGTAAAGCGCTCCTCGGGTGTACCCGGCATCGCGTGCCACTTTCTCCAGCACCAGGTTGCCGTAGCCGTCGCGGGATAGTCCTCGTGCGGCCGACTCCAACAACGCGCTCCGGGTCCGGGCGCGCCGGCCGGCCTGAGTCTGCCGCGCCCGCAGGGGGGTCTCGAGGGTCATCGTTTTGCCTTACATACGTACATGTATGTATATTACACCCATGGGCATAGCTGGGGTGGAGATCGGTTCGGCCGGGCCGGTGGTCCGACGGCGGGCCGTCGCCACCGATGAACCCCTGATCGGTGCCGATCGGTACGACTACGCCGACGCGTTCGAAGTCCGAGTGCCTCGGCCCGATCCCCGCTCGGCCGAGCAGTGGGCCCGTGCCGCCCTCGAACAAGCTCCACGAACCGTGCGATGGGTCATCCGCGTCGCACACCGATACGTGGTGAGGTTCCGCTTGGGTCCTTCTTCGTCCCCAAACCACGTCCTCGGCTGGAGCATCGTGACCTCCCAACACGAAGCGATCGTTCTCGAGGCAGTTTCGCCCCTGCTACGCGCAGTGATCGTGGCGAGACGTATCGATCCGACCGTTGCCTTGGCGACCACGTATCTCTTCTTCACTCGGCCAACGGCTGTCAGGATCGTATGGGCGATCGTCGGCCCCGTGCATCGGAGAGTCGCTCCCTATCTGCTCGAGCACGCGGCGGTGCTCGGGTGAAAGCCACTGCTATGCCGGCGATCTATCAGCAGCACAAGATCCCGGAGGCGATCCGCGCTCTAGACGTTCTTCCCAGCGACTACGTCGACGTCTTCACCGCAGCGACGAGTGGAGCTATTGACACGTCGCCTGAGGAGTGGGCTCGCTCCTCGATGGAAGGCGCATCTCCCATCGGTCGATTCATGGCCTGGCAAACCGTTCTGGGTCTGCGTCTCGAGCTGCGACGATCGCCGGACTACATAGCCGGGTGGAAGATCGTCGATCGCGGTGACAGTTGGATCAGGCTCGAAGCGAGCGGCTGGAGCATGACCGCCAACATCATCTTTCATGTCGAAGAAGGACAAGTGTCCTTCGCCACGCTCATGCGTTACGACCGTCGGGTTGCCGCCCTCATCTGGGCGCCCGTATCCGCCGTCCATCGCAGATTGGCGCCCGATTTCCTCGGCCACGGCGTGAAGAGGATCCTGCGAAGCCGATGAGGATCGCTAACTCCGTCCATCAAGCGCATGCGTGGGTGATCTCCCAGATCACGCACGACTTCAAACTGATGGATGTCTGGGCGTTGCCGGCAGAAGGGGAACGCGACGAGTTCGACTCCTTGCTCGAGATCGTCGCCTCATTCGATCCGGCCGATGCGGGGTCCGCGGTCAGCAGCGCGCTCTTTTGGATCCGATTCCGCCTGGGGGAGTTGTTCGGGTGGGACAAAGAAGAGAAACGTTCGATCCCCGGAGCCGGCGAAGCATCGCTGAGCGCTCGTCTTCCCGAGGATCTTCGAGGGAGCGCTTCGGGTCCGGCGATCAGCGACGCGATGCGGCAGGCCGCCGGTGGTTTCATCCCCCTGTATCGCACCCAGGAAGAGTGGGCCGCCGAGCTCTCGAACGCCACGGTGCACGGTGTTCTGCATCTTGCGTGGGTCGACCAGGGCGAAGGTCGGTATCGAGGAGAACTGGCCATCTACGTGAAGCCTCGCGGGAAGCTCGGCGAGGTCTACCTGAGGCTGATCGGGCCTTTCCGCCACCTCATCGTCTACCCGGCCCTCATGCGCCAGATCGATCGTAGGTGGAACTCACGCTCTCGGTAGTGGACTAGGGAACGGGGG
>DASQLQ010000038.1:0-23780 GCA_035629935.1 Actinomycetota bacterium | reverse complement strand
GAAGGACGCGCACGTCTGGGAGGACTATGGGCCGGGCACGCACACGTGGCCGTACTGGGAACGGGACCTCCACAAAACGCTGCCGCGATTCCTCGAGCTCTTCGGGAGCCCTCCTCCCACTCCGAGCTCGTTCACGCACCGGAACATCGAATCGAGGTACGACATCTTCGGCTGGGCCGTGAAGCTCAAGAGACCGGTTCTCGAATTCAGCCGGCTCGACGTAAAGGGTCGGGGCACCTTCCGGTTGTCCGGGACAGGACGAGCGCGCGTCACGACGGCTCCCATCTACACAGCGGGTGAGCCATATCGAGTCAAGGTGGGCCGAAAGGTCGGCACGATCGTGGCCGATCCCAGAGGGCGCCTCCGGATCACGGTCGCCCTGGGAGCTCCCAACTCGTTGCAGGCGTTCACTCCGGGGGCCGACCAGACCAGCGTCACTAGGAGCAGGAAAGTGACGATCAGAGGGACTTAAGCCGCCAATCTTGCAAAAGTGAGCTTTACTTGGGACAAAGATGGTTATTTTGCGCTACCAGCAGGAATAACAAGGTGAGAGGCGTATCTCATTAGTACGCACGTAGTCCGACTGCTAGGGAGAGCTAAATGACGCAAGTTCGCTCCGGAATAGTTGGCGGCCGTTTCCGCCGTATCGCCGGGGTCCTGGCATCGTTGCTCGTCATCCCTGCACTTCTTGGGACCACGCCTGTAAGCGCCAATGAGCGCGCAGGTACGCCGGCCCTTGCGGTCGCGCTACCGAGCGGTACGACTACCGGCTTCGCGCCCAACATCCTTGCGATCTCCCAGGGTGGCTCCTTGAACATCGTTGGGGCGGACCTTCAGGTACACAACCTTGCCTGTACGAAGATCAAACGCAAGACCAAGAGACCCATCTGCCAGTCCGCCTACGTTGCAGCGGGTGAGGTGAAGCCCGTCGTGGGCGTCGAGAAGCTGAAGGTCGGCACCTACCCCTTGATCTGTCAGGCGCACCCCCAGATGAAGGTCGATCTCAGAGTGGTTGGGCCCTAAGCAACCATGCCCGAATCAAGGAGACGCCTGATGTCCAAGATCCGCCGCTTGGTTCCTTCGACGATGGTCTTGTTGATGGCAGTCTCCCTTGCCTTTCCCCTGCCCGCTGTAGCGCAGACGGCCGAGGAAGAAAGCGATCTCGCTTACGAGGTGCTCGCGGAGGGCACGAGTGAGCCGCTCGCTCTCGAGGTAACGCCGGACGGTCGCATCATCTGGGGCGAGCGCGATGGCACCATCAACGTGTTGACCCCGAGTGGACTTCTTGTCGTCGCGGGGGAGTTACGTCCTGCCGGAAACCTTTGCTCGACGTGCGAGCCGGAGCCGGATTACCTGTCGAAGCCGCCGAACCGTCTCGGCGTCGGGGGACACGAAGAGGGCGGTCTCCACGGACTGTTGCTCCATCGTGACTTCGCCAAGAACAACAGGATCTTCATGTATCGCTCCGTCGCCGGCACTCGCAAGGAGGTCGCGCCCGACCTCTATTGGGGGGAGTTCCACCTCTCCACATTTGTGTTGGACCCGCAGACGAATCTTTTGGACCCGGCTTCTGAGAAAGTCATCCTCAAGGTGCCGGCGGAGTGGGACCACTGCTGCCATTACGGCGGTGACCTCGACTACCTGCCGGACGGGACTATCACCCTGGCCGTCGGCGACGACGTGGATGCTGCTTCGTCGGGTGGTTACGGGCCCCGCGACAAGAGTGCACCGTGGCTCAACGCCGAACTGACGGCGGCAAACCCGGCGGACCTGCGCGGGAAGATCCTGCGCTTCAACGAGGACGGTTCGGTTCCCGACGGCAGCGTTGCCGGCGTGCGAGCCAACCCCTTCATCGGCATGGAGGGCTACAACCCCTACATCAAAGACAGCAAGAAGAACGTCTACGTCGGCAAGCGAGCGCGGAAGCCCGGCGACGGATGGATCAAGTTCAACCCCTACGTCTACGCGATGGGCTTCAAACAGCCCTGGCGGGTTGCCGTTCACCCCACATCAGGCACGCTCTACGTTTCCGAAGTCGGCCCCGATGCCGGCGCGGACGACCCGAAGCGCGGCCCCCGTGGATTCGAGGAGATCGACCGCGTGCCCTTCGGTGGCGGAACGCATTACGGCTGGCCGCGCTGCATCGGTCCCAACTGGGCCTACACGGACGTCAACTGGAAGAACCTGAAGACGCACGGCAAGCTCGACTGCTCCCGTAAGGCTCCGATCGCCAGACGGATCGGTTCGAAGAAGCCGACGGTGAAAGGCATGACCGGCGCAACGATGTATTACGCGGCCGGGCTCTGCGATGGGACCGAGAACAAGTCAACGACCTACGACTGCGACAAGTGGCCGATCGTTGGGTCGGGTGGCAAGACCAGCGAGCCCGTGGCCTTCTATCCGGCCAACACGGATGGCCCCCTGCGACTGCCGAAGCGATACAACGACCGTCTACTGGTCCTGGAATGGAGCCGTCACTTCATGCTCAGTGTCGGCAGCGATCCCAAGACCGGGAAGCTCAATCTCAAGAACAAGAACATGTGGCTCGTCACGCCACCGCCGTACTCGGCGAACCCCGGGACCAGCAACCCCCAGGGCACCGCGTCGTTCCAGAGGGGACGGTTCCTGTCTCCGGTCGACGGTGAGGTCGGCCCCGACGGTGCCTTCTACTTCCTCGAGTACGGGGCTTTCTATTACGCCCCCGGACACGGTCGCGTAGCGCGAATCAAGTGCGCGGGTTGTATGCCCGCCGATGCCTCCATGAATTACGGGCTCGAAGACGAAGCCGCACCCGTTCGTGGCGGGGTGGTGCCGGCCGCCGGCGCGAGGCCACTGTCGCTCGCAGCACTCATCGCAGCGATCGGGTTCGTAGCCATCGGCGTTTCGAGGCGCCGTCGACTCGTCGTCTAGTCGGTCCAGCCGCGCAGCGGTGACCAGTACGGTTGTGGTCGGGAAGGAAGGAATGAACACGACCACTCTCATCACCGCTACCGGCCTGCAGAAGCGCTACGGCTCCGGGCCCGCCGGCGTCACGGCCCTCGATGGTGTTGATATCGAGGTTGCCGCGGGTGAGCTCCTCGCCATCTCGGGACGATCGGGCAGCGGAAAAACGACTCTGCTTCATTGCCTGTCCGGCATAACGACCCCCGATGCCGGAACCATTCACTTCGACGGGATCGACCTGACTGCCGCGGGCGATCCCGGGCGCACCGAGTTGCGAGCCAAGCGGATGGCGTTCGTCTTCCAGCAATTGAACCTGCTGCCCGCGTTGACGGTGGCCGAGAACGTCGAGCTGCCACTCGTGCTTCGTGGAGACGATGCCACTGCTATCCGATCGGCGTCGGCAACGGTCCTGGAACGGGTTGGCCTCGAAGACCGCCGTGACGCCCTACCGGCGAACCTTTCGGGTGGGGAGCAGCAGCGAGTTGCAGTCGCCCGCGCCCTGATCGGCCAGCCCGACATCGTCTGGGCCGACGAGCCGACCGGTGCTCTCGATACCGCCACTTCGCTGGAGGTCATGAACCTGTTCCGCGGAGCCGTCGATGCAGGATTGACGGTCGTTTGTGTTTCTCACTCTCCCGACATCGCAGACATCGCCGACCGCGTCTTGGTGATGAGTGACGGCCGCATCGCGCCGCCGCCGCCGCTTCGCGCCGACCATCCGATGGAAGCGACCACATGACCGATCGCATCGATCGCCGTGACTTCCTGTATCGAGCTGGGACCGTCGCCGCGGCGATCGCATCGGCACGCCTCGGATTCCTCTCCCCGGATGCCCTAGCGGGCGGGAAACGTTTCGTCAGGCGGTTGCCTCTGCCCAAGGTCTTGAGTGGACCGGACATCAGATTGGTCGCGCGCGTGGCGGACGTGAAGATCCTGCCCGGTGCCCCGACGCGGATGTGGACGTTCAACGGGACGTTCCCCGGCCCCCTCATCCGGCGGCCTTCCGGCCGCCGAACCCGGGTGACCGTCGTCAACGACCTGCCGGCGAAAGCCAAGTCGCTGACCATCCATCACCACGGCTCGCACTCGGAGTCGAAGCACGACGGCCTTCCACTGCCCGAGGTTGCGATCGAACCCGGCAAGTCACGCACCTACGTTTACGAACACATGGAAGATGGGAAGCCCGAGCGGGCGGCGCTGCAGTGGTATCACGACCACAGCCACGGGCGAACGAGTCTCAATTCGTGGATGGGTCTCGCCGGCTTGTTCATCCTCGACGACGATTTCGAGAAAAGGTTGTCGCTTCCCAAAGGACGCTACGAGATTCCCCTGTTCCTCACCGACCGTCGCTTCACTGCCAACAACCAGCTCGATACCGAGTTGTTCGAAACACCCGCCGCCACGCGCGAGGTGAGGGGCGACATCTATCTGGTCAACGGGGCATTGCGGCCCTTCGCCGAGGTTGAGCCGAGGCGATATCGCTTCCGCGTTCACAACGGCTCGGGCTTCCAGATGTACAACCTCGTCCTGCGAGCCAGATCCAAGCAAGTACCGATGATCCAGATCGGCACCGAGAGTGGCCTTCTGCCTGCCCCGGTCAAACGCACCGAGGTACTTCTCGGGCCTGCAGAGCGCGCTGACCTCGTTGTTGACTTCAGTGACTTCGCCGGTCGGAACCTGACGCTCAAGTCGAAGTTCTTGGAGAACGCTACGGGCTCCGACGGTTCTCGCGCGGGAACATTCATGCAATTCCGTGTTCGCCCCAAGGCGCGCAGGCGAGATAACTCGAAGATCCCCAAGCACTTGAGGCCCCTTCCCGATTGGGTGAGCCAAGCTCCCGCGGAACCAGATCGTGTCTGGGCGTTCGGCAACGGGATCGATCCCACGACGGGGGAGCAGGCGCAAACGATCAACGGCCGAGCGTTCGACCACGAACGCGTGGACGCGCAGGTCGAGCTCGACTCAGTGGAGACCTGGCTGCTCGTCAACACCACGACCAGGAGTCACTTCATCCATATCCACGACGTCGACTGGGTGATCCTCTCGCGCAACGATGCTGCCCCCCCGCCTTACGAGGCAGGGTTGAAGGAGACGTTTCGATTGGATCCCGGCGATTCCTTGGCGGTCGCCGCTAAGTTCTCCGATCACCTGGGTCGCTTCCTGATCCACTGCCACATGCTCGACCACGAAGACGGCGGGATGATGGCCACGTGGGAGGTCGTCGCGCCCGGCGCCGGCACCCCCACAACGCTCACGGACACCGAACGGAAGCGCGTGGATGCCGTTCTCGCCGGGCGTTCCCCTTACGTCTGCAAGCTCGACCTCGGCTGATGCCGAGGCAGGTGCTCGGCGCTTGGATCAAAGGTGCGGTGCGACGTCCGGCGCGTGCCGCGGTCGTCATCCTCACCCTGCTGATAATGACGATCGGGACGCTCGGGGCCCTTGTTGCGGCCGACACCCTCGAGCAGCTGTTCGTCGCCGACGCCGAGGCTACGTGGGGCGAAGTCGACGTCGAGGTCACTAGTGGCGAGGCTGGGATCTTCGAGGAAGGCAGCGCGCGTCGCCTCGGTGTCGATGCCGGTGCCGAGAGTCCCTCATGGGCGCCGCGACTGATCCTTCGAGCGGTCGTGGAATCGGGCGAGCGGAGAGACCCCGACGCAGTCGTGATTGGGCTGGGCGCGGAAGAGCAGAGTTTCGCTCCTTTGCGGGCGATCCAGGGCACGGAGGATGTTCTGCGACTGGATCCGGATGAGGTCCTAGTCAACGAGAGGCTGGCCGCACGGCTCGATCTCGAGGTTGGTGCTTCGCTGACGTTGTTGCTCGCGGTGCCCGAGGTCTCTGTGGATCAACCCGGGACGGACGTACCCTTGCGGACTCCAGCAAGGACCGAAGGATTCACCGCGACCGTGGCCGGCGTCGTGGCCGATGCCGGTTCCGCCGATCTCGGCCGCACTCCCAACGTGTTGTTGCGACGCGACGCACTACAACGCGTCGTCAACTTCGAGGGTTTCGTGACGCACCTGCACATGACCTCTGCCGGGGACTCGGACGATCTGATCCGCACGATCAGTCCCGTTCTGCGGCTGGACGATCTCGTTGCGGCCCCCGTCGCCGAGGATGCGCTCGAGATCGCGGAGGACGAGGGAGGGCAGTTCCGCAGCATCCTCTTGACACTTGCGGCCCTCGTTGTCGCCGCCGCTGCGATCGCCGCAGCCCAGATGCTGATCGCGTTGGCGGAGGATCGATCGCGGGAGATCGCGGTGCTGCGAGCCCTCGGAGCGCCCGGCCGCACGATCGTTTCCCTGGTGACTATCGAATCCGTGACCTATGCGCTCGCTGCCGTGATCCTCGGCGTGTTCTTAGCCCTGCCCGTGGCGGAGTTCCTCGCCGGCCGGTTGTCGGATCATTTCGCAGCCATCAGTGCGGGGCGAGGGCGCGAGCAAGTGGCACTGGTGCCGGTCATTGAGCCTGCGACCCTGCTAACGGGAGCGTTCGTCGTCGCGGCCGCAGCCGCGTTCGCAGGGCGCTCTGCGGGACGACGACTTGCAGCCGTGGATCTCGATGAGTTGCTGCGAGGACCACTCGTGCACCTCCCTAGGTCAACGCCGAGCTCGCGGCGCCCACTCCAAGTCGCGTTGCTGGGAAGTGTGGTGCTCGGCACGGGCTTGACGGGAGATGACGCCGCCGATGCCCTCCGGTACATCGGGCTGACGTTGATGCTCACTGCTTGGTGGCTGCATCGCCGGCGCCTCGCGAACGAGCCGGAACGGCTCGACCGTCGCGCCGCGGGCCTCGGCCTCGTGTGGGCGACCGTGGGGGCCGGGGTTCTGGCCGACTTCTCGCAAGGCTACGAAACGGGCTTCGCGATCCTCATAAGCGCCGGGATCATCACCATCGGCGCGATCACCGTTTTGTTGTCCGGAAGATTCCGCGTTGCGGTCGGTTGGATCCGCGCTTACGCGCCGCGCGGACGCTGGCAAGCCAGCTTGCGGACGGCCGGTGCATACGCAGACGCCGCGAGGGGAAGGTCGGGCAGGCTGATCGCCACATTCGGGATCGTGCTGTTCGTTGCCGCGTCGTTAGAGGTGCTCGGGAGCGCAACCGCGATCGATGTCGATAGACAATCGGGTGGATTCGACGTGTTGGCGGAGTCGACGGTGGCGATGGAAGGCAACAGGGTCGGCGAGATCGACGGGTGGCAGGGCGGCGTGGCCCTGTGGTCCAGCTTCGTGCCGGAGGATCGTTTCGGTGTCGCTCCGCCGGACGGCGAGGATGAGGACATCGTTCGTCTGCGGTATCCCGTGCGGATGATCGCCGTCAGTCATCAACTCATCGCTGCGCAGCAGTTCCAACTCGCAGATGTGGCTCCGGAGTACGGATCGACCGCCACCGCGCTCGAGGCGGTGATGAGCGATCGCAACAAAGCCGTCGTCGATCGATATGGACGGCCGCCCGGGGCCGCGATCGGCGATGACGTCACCATCGATCTCGGCCTAGGCCCTCGTCGTTACGAGCTCGTGGGCGTACTCGACACCTTCCTGGTCGGAGGAGTCTTGGTCTCGCCCGACGAGTACACGGAGCTCACCGCGTCGAACGGTACTACGTTGCTGCTCGGGTGGGCGGAGACAGGGACGAGTCCCGAAGAGCTTGCCTCCAGCGTCAACGATTGGGGCCGAGACGTCGGCGCGGATGCACGGACCATGCAGCAGGTGGGCGCCGACGTCGTCAGCGTGAACAAGACCTTCACCGACACGTTCGCACTGATGCTGCTGCTGGGGCTGGCGGTGGCTCTGATGGCGGTTGCAGCCGTGCTCGTGCGCTCGGCTCGGGAGCGTCGCCCGTATCTCGCAGTGCTCCGGGCGATCGGTCTGCAGCGGGGGACCGTAGCCGCCTCGCTTGCGGCGGAGCCGGTTGCGGTCGCCCTCATCGGCGGTCTCGCCGGTTTGATCGGGGGGCTGTCGGTCCTACGGCTGCTTTTCGCTTTCGGCTTCAGCGATCTTGCTTTCGTCATCGACTGGGTGCGCCTGCTGGCGATCCTCGGCGGTCTCGCGGGCGTGCTCGTGATCCTCTGCGTCTCGGTGGCATGGCCCCATGTCCCGCGCGATCCCAGCCGATCGTTGAGGGAGTTGGCCTAAACCGGGGCGAATGTCCCCGCACTACCGACCAGGCGACGTAAGTCCGCGGATCCTCTGATGTTATTCGGGGGGTTCCTCCACCGAACTGGCAAAAGTCCGATATCTTTCAGCCCACACATGGTGAAGGAATGGAGGCCTCAAGTCGCGGGGATCGCCACTCCCGGCGCGTTCCTTCGTCTCATCCGCGACGGACGGGCCGCCACCCGTGCGGATCTCGTCCAGCTGACGGGTCTCGGCCGCTCCACCGTCTCGCAGCGTGTCGACGCTTTGATCTCGAGCGGTCTGGTCAAGGAGAGCTCCGAAGGATCTTCGACCGGCGGCCGCCCCCCGGGGGTTCTTTCATTCAACCGGAGCGCCGGGGTCATCCTTGCCGCCGACCTTGGGGCGACTCACTCACGTATCGCCGCCACCGATCTGGGTGGCGTGGTCCTGTCCGAGACCGCTGAGGCGATGGACATCGCCGACGGTCCCGAGGCGGTTCTGGATTGGCTGGAGAAGCTCTTCGACTCGCTCTTGAAGAAAGCCGGTCGTTCGCGTGCGGACGTCCGGGGGATAGGCGTTGGCGTTCCCGGTCCGGTGGAGTTCGCGACTGGGCGTCCGGTGAGCCCCCCGATCATGCCGGGGTGGGATGGCTATCCGATACCGGAGCGTTTCGAGAGCTTCGGTGTTCCCGTTCTCGTCGACAACGACGTCAATGCGATGGCGTTCGGCGAGCACTGGTCGCACTGGCGCGACACCGACCATCTTCTGTTCATCAAGGTCGGCACCGGGATCGGCTCCGGGATCATCATCGACGGGGCGATCCACCGAGGCGCGCAAGGGGCAGCCGGCGACATCGGCCACATCAGGGTGTCCGACGACGAGACCGTCGTTTGCTCGTGCGGCAACATCGGTTGTGTCGAAGCGATAGCCGGGGGCCGCGCACTGGCACGGCAGCTCACCTCGTTGGGGTTCGAAGCGAAGAACAGCGACGACGTTGTAAGGCTGGTTCGGTCCGGCAACTCCGATGCGCTGCGGTTGATCCGCCAAGCGGGCCGTCTGCTGGGCGAGGTCGCTTCCTCCGCAACCAATCTGCTGAATCCGACCGTGATCGTCGTCGGTGGAGACATCGCTCATGCGCACGAGCAGCTCTTCGCCGGGATCCGCGAGATCGTCTACCAACGCTCTCTGCCTCTGGCGACGCGGCACCTTCGCATCGTGCGCAGTGAGTTGGACGATCGTGCCGGGACAGTCGGTGCCGCGGTCATGGCGATCGAGTACGTGTTCCATCCCGAGTCCGTCGACGAGTTCATCGCAGCGCGTTTCGCTCAGGAGTCAACGGCATGAGCGAAGCCAAGGCGCCGGGCAGTGTGCTCCTGAAGGTCACAGGCCTCACGAAGCACTATCCGGGGGTCGTCGCGCTGAACGGCGTCGACTTCGATGTGAGGAGCGGCGAGGTCCACTGCCTGCTGGGGCAGAACGGCGCTGGGAAATCCACGCTGATCAAAACCGTCTCCGGTCTGATCGCCCCGACTTCGGGCGAGATCACCTTCGCCGGCGAGCAGCTGGGCACCGGCGATACGCACGCATCACTCGTCAGAGGCATCGCCACGATCTACCAGGAGCTCGATCTCGTCACGGACCTTTCCGTGAGCGCGAACGTCTGGCTGGGTCACGAGGCCAAGCGCGGCCCCCTTTTGCAGCTGGGCGAGATGGTCGCAACCACGAAGAAGCTCCTGAACAGGCTCGACCACGGTCACATCGATCCCCGCGACCGGGTCGCGGATCTTTCACCCGCTTCACAGCAGATCGTTTCGATCGCCCGGGCTCTGTCACGCGAGGTGCGGCTCCTGATCATGGACGAGCCGTCGGCGGTTCTCGACGATCAGGAGATCGAGACGCTCTTCAGTGTCGTGCGTCGACTGACCGCCGAGGGCGTCGGAGTGATCTACATCTCTCACCGGCTCGACGAAGTGGAACGCATCGCCGATCGCGTCACGGTTCTCAAAGACGGCCAGACGGTGATCTCCGGAGTGCCGGCTACTACGCCGCCCGACGATCTCGTGCGAGCGATGGTGGGACGTGCCCCCGAGGAGATCACTACGGATCGTGCCCCCGCTAAGGACGAACTGATCCTCGAGGTGCGCGACCTGATGCTTCCCCCGCACGTGCGTGGAGTGAGCTTCGGTTTGAAGAAGGGCGAGATCCTCGGGATCGCAGGCCTGGTTGGGTCCGGTCGCAGCGAGCTTCTCAGGGTGATGTACGGATTGGAGAAGCCCGACTCCGGTGAGGTCCTTATCGAAGGCAGATCGCTCCGACCTGGGCGACCCGATATCGCTATGGCGGCCGGGCTCGGTTTGGCACCCGAGGACCGGAAATCCCAGGGCCTCTTGATGGAGTGGAACTCGATCAAGAACGTGTCGATCTCGGATCTCCAGAGATTCGCTCGCGGCCCCCTTATCGACACGGGGGCGGAGCGCAAAGCCGTGGCCACGAGTCTCGATGCCATCGGGGCCCAACCCGGTGCGATCGACCGTTTCGTTCGAGAGTTGTCCGGCGGCAACCAACAGAAGGTCGTTCTGGCGCGCTGGCTCCTCAAATCTTGCAAGGTCCTGTTGCTCGACGAGCCGACACGTGGCGTCGATGTCGGCGCGAAGACCGAGATCTACAACGTCATCAGCGGGCTCGCCGCGCAGGGGCTCGGGATCGTGATGGTGTCGTCGGAGCTCTCGGAGCTGCTGGGTTTCTGCGACCGTATCCTCGTGCTTCGTGATGGCCAATGTGTCCACGAGGCGCCCGGTTCGTCGATCACGGAAGAAGAGATCCTGAACCTGGTGGTGCGGTCGGAACCCGTTGCGGCAAGGGGAGCGTGATGAGCGAGACGGTGGCACTCGAGAAGACCGATCCCAACGTAGTCAAACGTCGGATCCGCATACAGGAATACGCGCTGGTCGGGGTGGTGATCCTTTTGATCATCGCCGGGGCGGCCACCAAACCAGAGGCGTTCTTGAGCTCCAGCAACCTCTTCACCGTTCTTACTCAGGCCAGCGTCGTCGGTGTTCTCGCGATCGGTATGACGTTCGTGATCGCCAGCGGCGGCATCGACCTGTCGGTTGGCTCGCTCGTCGCCGTTGCCGGGATATCCGGCGGGCTCCTAGCCGGAGACGGGAACGGCCTGCTCTTCATCGTCGGAGCGCTCCTGTGCGGGATGCTCCTTGGTGCGGTCAACGGTGCGTTCATCACATTCGGCAGAGTGGTCCCATTCATCGCGACTCTTGCGATGCTGACTATCGCTCGCGGTCTTGCGCTCAGACTCAGTGGCAAGACGCCGATCAGCGTCGTCCTTCTGGATCAGGTCAGGTGGTTCGGGAACGGCAAGATCCTCGGCATCCCCGTTCCCGTGATCGTCTTCATCTCGCTGATCGTGCTGGGTTGGGTCCTGCTGAGTCGCACTCGCTACGGCCGCTACGTCGTGGCAACGGGTGGCAATAGGGAGGCGGCTCGCATCGCTGGTATCCGCGTGCAGAGGATCACGTTCAGCGTCTACGTTCTGAGCGGTCTGTTCGCGGGGATCTCGGCCTTGTTGATATCCGGTCGTCTCGCCAGTGCGTCACCGGTCGCCGGCACGCTTTACGAGCTCGACGCCATCGCTGCCGTCGTCATCGGGGGGACCAGTCTTCAGGGAGGCCGGGCCACGATGGTCGGGACCTTCCTTGGCGTGATCACGTTCGCACTCATCTTCAACCTGCTCAACCTGCTCAACCTGCCAACAGAGTTTCAGCAGATCGTGAAGGGGGTGATCGTTCTCGTCGCGGTTGTGGCCCAGCGAAGAGAGAGATGACCTAGATCTGGTCCTTGATCGCTCGCGGGAATTGGACGGACACCGATGGTCTCCACCATCGGTGAAGGAAAAAAGGGAGGACGCATGAAGCACCTGAAAGTTCTGTTTAGCCTGCTTCTCGTGGTGGTGCTGGTTGGGGCCTGCACCGACACCGGAGGTGGCGAGGAGACGCCCGATCAAGCTCAGGATCAATCTGACGACGAGTCGAATCCTGAAGGTCGCACGATAAAGATCGCCTTCAGCGCGCCGGGCGCCGACCACGGGTGGCTCGCAGCGATCACGAATAACGCAAGGGACGAGGCGAAGAACTGGGATGACGTCGAGCTGATCCTCACCGAGGGGACGAACGACGCAGCGGCACAGGCATCTCAGGTCGAGACTCTCGTAAACCAGGACCCCGACGTCCTTGTGATCCTCCCGCACGACGGCGAGGCTCTGACCCCTGCAGCCCAGGGTGCGATGGACGCCGGTATCCCGGTTGTGAACCTGGACCGGGAGTTCTCTTCGCCGTCCGCGTACCGGACATGGCTCGGGGGCGACAACTACGGCATCGGCAAGGCAGCCGGTGATTACTTCGCGGAGGCGCTCAACTGCAAGGGCAACGTCGTCGAGATCCAGGGCCTCGCCGGTATCTCGGTTACGGACCTGCGCACCAAAGGCTTCGCCGATGCGATCAAGCAGTGCGACGGTGGGATCAAGATCGTCGCGCAACAGCCGGCTGACTTCCTCCCGGACAAAGGTCTCGAGGTCATGGAGGCGATCCTTCAGTCCGAGGCTCAGATCGACGCCGTGTACACGCACGACGACGACATGGCTATGGGCGTAGTTGCTGCGATCGAGAACGCCGACCGACAGAGTGAGATGTTCCTGACCGGCGCTGGCGGATCGAAGGACGCCATGGGTCTGATCGCCGACGGCGGTCTCTACCGCGCCACGTTCCTCTACAACCCGTCGATGTCGGCGTCGGCCATCCGGCTGGCCCGCTTGATCGCGTTGGAGGAAGGCTTCAGTGAGTTGGTCGAGCCCGAGGTGCCGAGCTACATCCAGCTCCCGGCTTCGACCGTCACGAATAACAACGTCGACGAGTTCGAGGCCCTCGGCTACTAGTTATCCGATTCGGTGTCGCCGGGCCGGGTCTTGGCACGGTTCGGCGACACCGTCACACTTCTTCGGTTCAGGGCCAGGTGACGCGGGCCCTCACCGCTCGATGGTCCGAATAGCGGGTCCCCGCCCAGTTCCCGTCCTCCGAGTAACCGCGGTCGGAGGCCGCTAAGGGGATGTCCGGTACGCCCTCCGAGCCCAAGCGGATCCAGATGAAGTCGATCCTGCGTCTGCTGTTGCTGCATGAGTCGGGGTCGTCGGGGATCTCTCTCTGACTGTGGCTCCAGTGCGGACAGATGTCGGGGTTCTTTTCTCTAACCGCGTCGTAGTAACCGTCTACTGGCGTCTTGGTACAACCGCCGGTTTCGGGCACTCGCTCGCTTAGGAGCTGGTACCAGCAATCCGGATCTTCTTCCGCGCGCCACGATTCTTTCGTGGATCCGGTCTTTCCATCGGGGCGTTGATTGAAATCGCCGCCGACGATAGTGAGGGGACGACTGCTCCACTTCCGGTCGATGCTTGCTTCCGTGCGGATGACGTTCTTGTCGATGCAGTAGTCGTCTTTCGCTCCGTAGTGGACCGAGGCTGCGACCACGAACTCTTCCTGGAGCAGATCCCGCAACCGGACGGCGATCTGCCAGTTGTCCGCAATCTCGCAGCCTCTGCGGACCGGCCCCCACCGTTGCCACCTCAGGACGTCGGACTTACTGGTCAGTCGTAGGCGTTCCCGCCTCCACACAACGAGATTGAGTCCGTCACCTTTCTTTTCAGTGTGCCGGCCCGCGTATTCGACCCCTAGAGCGTTCTTCATCAGAGCGAGGAAACGACCTTGCTGGCCGTTCCCGATCTCGGTGCCCAGGATGAGATCCGGTTTCTGACCGTCATCGAGAGCTGCGATGCGGGCCAGCTCGTCGAAGAAGCAGTCGCCCTCGTAGTCACCCTTGTCCCTGTCTGGTCCGTAGAACTTGAGATTCACGGTCCATACGTTCAGGTGATCTTGGTCGGTGACGTTGTCGGTCTTGCCGTCTCGCTCGTTGTTACACCCGTTGGAGTTTTGGGCTTGCGAGACGTTCGAACCCACCGGGAGACAGAGCATCCCGATAACGACCGCGAACAGAGCAGATCTCCGAACCATGGCTCATAAGATTAGTTCCAGGCGGGCTTTCTCATCTCTCTTTGCTTTTGGCGATCAGGACCAGGCCCCCGACGATCAGCGACCCTGCCGTGATCGTGGCCTCCGCTCGACTCATCGGACGACCCATGAGGCTGAGCCGGCCCCCGGACGACATCAAAGATCCGATCGACGTCGATGACATGGCGGACCCGAAGGAAGCGAACGAACCGATCGAGAAGGCCGAGGCGAACGAGCCCACCGATCCGATCGACAGGAACGAGCCGACCGAGCCGATCGACAGGATCGATCCGTGGGACCCGATCGAGAGGATTGACCCCTCCGAGCGGAGCGAACGCAGGCTGGTGCTCATCGATCTCCTTACCTTTCCGTGTCTCAGGTGACATTTTGCGTCGCATCGGGCACGGAAAGCGGGAGCGCGAAAAATTAATCCTGTGGATAACCCGGTAATCCTCGATTTCTGTCACACCCCCTGAATAACGTCATCCTCACCAACTACTACTGATGACTGGTGACCGAGTGACGATTAGAAAGCGGATCGAGCTGGACGCGGCCCAACAGACGGTCGCTTCCCATTCCGAGGGGCCACTCCTTCTATTGGGGGGGCCGGGAACGGGCAAGACCGTGGCCCTCGAGGAGCGTTTCGTGGGCCTGGCTTGCGAGCGGGCCCGCGGGTCCGGCGATTGCACGGCCGACCGGATCCTGTTCCTGGTGCCGAACCGCACCCAGAAGATGGGCCTCCAGGACCGGCTCACCCGGCGACTTCTCTTCGACGAGGACCTCGACGCGCTGATCGAAGTCCCCGTCTACACGTGGCACGGGCTCGCGCACCACCTGGTCAGCCGTCACTACGACCGGCTCGCATACCCCGAGCCCCCGGTGCTACTCACTTCGCCCGAGCAGTGGGGGGATGTTCGGGATGCACTGGGCGACGAGAAGGAAGTGGACTGGCCGCACCACCGGCACCTTCTGAAGAACCGCGGGTTCGTCGACGAGGTCGTGGACTTCTGCATCCGGGCCGAACAACGCTTGCTCGACGACACGCAACTCGAGGCACTCGCCGCCGTCCGGCCCGCCTGGGCCGACATCGTCCGGTTCTTCAAGGCTCACCGCGTGCGTCTCCGTTCCCGGTCCCGGGTGGATTACCCGACCCTCTTGGGTGATGCCGCTGATCTGGTCGCCAACCACGACGACGTGCGGGCCGCACTGCACCAGCGGTTCCGTCACATCCTGGTCGACGACGGGCAAGAGCTTGCGCTCGTGCAGCAACGGCTCCTGCATTTCCTTGCCGGATTCGACTCCGGCGGCGGGCCGGGACGTTCCTTGGTGCTCGCCGGTGACCCAGACTCGGCGATCGAGACTTTCCGCGGCGCCGACCCGGACTGGATCGAGGACTTCGCAAAGGAGTTCGGGGCCCACGAGACCCTGATGCTCAAGACGTCCTATCGGTTGGGCGCGGACCACGGCGACAAGACCATCCGGATGATCTCGCGCAACGGCGATCGCACGCACCGGCCGACCGAGTTCGCCGGTGACTCCGAGCTCGAGGTGCGCAGGTTCTCAAGCCTCGCGTCCGAGGTCGAGGCGATCGCTCGCGAGCTACGCCTGGCTCATCTGCAGGACCACGTTCGCTATGAAGACATGGCGATCCTGCTGACGTCGCCGCGCTCGATGCTCCCGCCGCTCGAGCGGGCGCTCACGTCGCTCGAGGTCCCGTTCTCGATCACCGCGCCGGACCGGCCCTTGGGGCGCGAGCCGATCGTGCGCGCGTTCGCCGACCTCGCGCAGTATGCATTCGCAGAGGAACCCGAGCCCGAGAAGCTCGTCAACCTCCTGCGTTCCCCGCTCATCGATCTCGAGGATGCAACTGTTCGCGAGCTCGAACGGATCGCTCGCCTGTCGGGCAAGACCCTGGCCGAGACGCTCGAGGACAAACCGGCGGTGAACGGCGACGCGAATGCGACGGAGAAGATCGCCGAGCTGTTGGAGTTGCGCGACATCCTCCGCACGAAGGAGAACGCCCCGGCCGACGAGGCGTTCTGGGTTGTGTGGGACCGCTCGCATCTCTGTGCCGACCTCCAGGCCAAGGCACGCCGCGGTCTCGACGACCCGGCTCACCGCGATCTCGATGCGTTGGTCGCTTTCTCCCGGGCCCTCGGTCGATTCGTCGAGCGGCGGCGGGGGACCGGTACGTTCGCCGACTATCTCGAAGCGATCGGGCGGGCCGACTTCGGTTCCGATCCGTGGTTGCCACCGGAGCGTGCCGGGGGCGGCATCAACGTCGTCTCGTTCCACGGTGCGAAGGGCAAGGAGTGGGCGATCGTCGCGGTTGCCGGCGTGATCGACGGCCAGATCCCCAAAGGCCGCCGTGCGACCGGGCTCTTCGACCCTTATTTCCTCGATGAGGTCGATCCCGTCGCTCGGTTCCGCAAGAACGAAGCTGAAGACAGACGGGTGTTCTACGTCGCGGTGACGAGGGCATCGAAGCGCTGCATCGTCACGACATCGCCCGGCCCGTCACGTCGCGGCGAACCGAGTCGATTCATCGAAGAGCTCAACGGCGAGATCCCCGAGATCGCCCCGGTTCTCGATCTGCCGCCGCTCACTTATGCCGAAGCCGCCGCCCGCTACCGCCGCGTCCTCTCCGATACCGAGGCTCCTTCGGCCGAGCGCGTCGCTGCTCTGGCAGGTATCGCCCAGATCTGCGAGTCCGATCCGACCTGTTCTTCCGCACAGCCTCAGGAATGGTGGTGGCGCTGGGACTGGACGCCGGGCGAGGTTCCGATCCGCGTGCAGCAAGCGGATAAGGACGACGACCTGCCGCTCGACAAGCTCCGCACCAGTTACTCGCGCATCTCGACCTACGACAACTGCGGGTTGCAGTACCTGTACTCGGTGGTCCTCGGGCTCGATCCCGAGTCGAGCCACAACATGGCGTTCGGCTCCGTGATCCACAAGGTGTTCGAGGAGCTCGAGGACGGCACGTTGCCGGTCGAGCCGAAGGCGGCATACGACCGCTACGAAGTCTTGTTCGACGGGATCCGCAAGGAATTCCCGAACAAAGCGATCGCCCGCCAGTTCCACCGGGACGGACAGAAGATGATCGAGCGTTACGGCACCTACCTGAAGCCGGGGCAAGCCGCTCTCGCCGAGCGGGGTTTCAAGGTCGAGCTCGACGGGCACCGCATCACCGGCCGCATCGATCGTGTCGACGTGATCGGAACGAACAACGTGGTCATCTCCGATTACAAGACCTCGTCCAGCGCGATGTACTACGACGAGGCCAAGCGTTCGCTGCAGCTCGCCATCTATTACCTCGCCGCCAAGCACGATCCCGAGATCTCGGCTCTCGGCGAGCCCAAGTTGATGCGACTGCTCTACCCGAAGCTCCCGATCAGCCGGGGCAAGGTCGCCGAGCGAACGCAGAACCCCGAGCAGGCCGAGGAAGCCCTTGAACGCTTGCCGGGTTTGATGGAGGGTGTGCTTGCAGAAGACTTCCGCCCGAATCCCGAAGCCGACTGCCAGTGGTGCAAGTTCAAGCCGATCTGCCCGCTGTGGTCCGAGGGGAAGGAGCTTCCGGCATGAACCTCCTGCTGTTTTGGGCTAACTCGGCCACACCCGAGAGTGCACCTACGACATCAAAAGAGTCGGATCGGCTCGGGCACATCGTCGCCAGTATCGGGTTCGTGATCAACCTCGTCGTTGGGGTCATCTTTTTCGCTGCGGCCGGTCTCGTTGCGCCGCTGTACGGGATCGTCATCCTTGGCATCGGATGGTTCGTGCTGCTGTGGATCGCGATCCGCATGTGGAACAGGAACCCTCGCCTCATCATCCTGTTGCCGCTGGCGAGCTTCTTCTACTGGGTCGTTGTCGTGACGATCGGCGAGAGGCTCCTGGGCTGGCGGGCTTAGCCCACAAAACCCGCCCTAGGGCGTAACACCATCCCTTTTCATCCGTTTTTCGTATGTGGATGCGGAGTTCGATCACCTTCTGAAAAAAGCCCGGGCAGGAAACTCCGAGGCGTGGGAACAGATCTATCGCTCCCTGGCCCCCATCGTCCTCGGCTACTTCCGAGGCCGGAACGCCCGGGATCCCGAGGACCTGGTCGGGGACGTCTTTCTCAACGTGGTCCGGTCGCTCTCGGGCTTCGAGGGCGACGAACGCGACTTCCGGTCCTGGGTCCTCACGATCGCTCACCACCGGCTGGTCGACCATTGGCGGAACCGCAGCCGGCGTCCGGTCGAGACCCCGCTCGATTCCGCCGATGCTCTGTCCCTGGGGGATATCGAGCTCGAGGTCCTCGATCGACTCGAGGCCGAGCTCGTCCAGGAGCTGATCGGAACGCTCTCATCCGACCAGCAGACAGTGATCCTGCTGCGCCTGATCGGCGATCTGAGTGTGGACGAGGTGGCCAAGATCGTTGGCAAGAGGCCGGGGGCCGTGAGGGCTCTTCAGCACCGGGGCCTCGCCAGCCTGCGCCGCAAGATCACGTGGGATCAGCCCGTAACGCTGACGCCTCCGGCGGCGATGACACCCAGTAGATGAGACATATCCGGCAGCAACAGAGCGAGCAACCGCTGACCGATTCCGGCCGGCGGACCGACGACGAGCTGGCCGCGTTCCTGGCGACCGCCCGTAGGTCGTTGGTCCGGGGCCCGGACGAGGCAACGGAAGCCGCTCACCTGGCCGCGATGGTGGCAGCGGCCTCGACGCCGGAGCAGGAAGCGTCCGGGCCATCCGAGATCTGGAGGAAAGTCGTGGACAGAACTAGAGCTTTTGCACTCAAGACGGCGGCGGGGGCCACGGCCCTCGTCATGGGCACCATGGGTCTTGCCTATGCGGGCGTGGACCTGCCCGGCACCGCTTCGGAGAAGGCGTTCGAGAGCGTCCTGGGCGTCGAGTTGCCGAACCAGACGACCGAGGATCACGGCAAGTCGGCCGAGGCCAAGGCCGAGGCCAAGGCAAAGAAAGCCGACGCCACCGACGTCGAGAAGGACGCCAAGGACAACGGAGGCAAGTCGGTTTCCGACGACGTCCACGCTGTCATCGACGGGAGCGACGAGAGAGGTTGCGAGTTCGGACAAGCGGTTGCCGCAGCGGCTCGTGCCAACAGCCAGAACGACGATGCCGGCGCCGAGGACCCGTGTGACCGGGATGACAAAGAGGCCAAAGAGGATTCAACGAAGGACCGCGGCAAGTCCGATGAGGACCACGGCAAGGCCGACGAAGCGAAGGCCAAGTCCGACTCCGACGATGAGGCTGACGAGGACGACGAGGACGACGAGACTGACGAGGACGAAGAGTCGAAGGTCCGCGGCAAGTCCGCCGGGGAGCACGGCAAGTCCGACGTTGAGAAGGACGACAAAGACAAGTAGAGAAACTGGCGGAAAAGTTCAGAAGCGGCCCCCGCCCCCCGGGGGCCGCTTTCTGTTTTAGTGCAGGGCCCCCAGGATCGCCCCGGCGATCATCAGCCCCAAGGTGTAATAAGCGCCGAACAGCCAAGTGATGACCGGTTTCTTTTGCTCGTAGAGGCCGTTCATGAAGTGGGAGGCGGCCACGAACCCGATGCCCGCGGCGGCTCCGGAGCAGATCCCGCTCGACACGGTCCACTCACCGATCCAGCTCATGAACAAGGCGAGAGTGAACACGCTCACGAGCGAAGCGAGGGCTCCGAAGGCCATCTCGCCGCCGGCGCCGCCTTCACCCTGGATCTCTTCGGGAGTCTTGCCCATCGCTCGCAACCAGGTGTTGCGGAAGATCACCCCGTACCAAAGTGCGCCGAGAGCTTGGTGCGCCACGGTCGCGGCGATGATCGCCAACCAGTTGAGCTCGAGTTCTCCCATGTCAGCCCCTTTCGTTCTCCGTTCTGTTGAAGGTACAAGGACCCACCGTCCGGGGGTCGGATGTGCGGGCGAGGATTGGTAACTTCGATCTATGGCTGAGCACGAAGCGAATGCCGGCGTTCGGGTACCTCCTCCGATCATCTATCTGGGTGGGTTCCTCGTCGGTTGGTTGATGCAGGCGATGACCCCGTTGCCGGGCCTCGACGAACCGCTCGACCTCGTGATCGGCATCACCTTGCTGCTGCTCGGCTTCGCTTTGGTCGTTCCGAGCGCGCTGCTCTTCATCCGGGCGGGCACGAACCTGCCCCCGCATCAGCCGACGACCGCTCTTGTCTTTTCGGGGCCCTATCGCTTCACCCGCAATCCGATCTATCTCGGGTTCACGCTCATCTATGCAGGGGCCGCTCTGTGGTCGAGCATCACCTGGGCCTTGCTGGTTCTGGTATTCGTGGTGATCGTCGTCGATCGAGCGGTGATCGCCAGGGAGGAGCGCTACCTGACGAAACGCTTCGGAGAGGAGTATCTGGGCTATAAGGCCCGAGTTCGCCGCTGGCTATAGCCGGCGAAGCACCTTCAATCGTCACGCTATTTACTCGATACTTGACGAACGGCCCGAATCCAAAAAGGGGAGCTCACGGATGACGTGCGGGAGCTGTGGGCATGACAACAAGCCCGATCGTAAGTTCTGCGCGAATTGCGGGTCTGCTCTCGCCGTCGTCTGCTCCTCGTGCGGAACGAACAACGATCCCGGCGACCGCTTCTGCGGGCAGTGTGGTGCACCACTCGAGGCCGGTGCCGTGGCCGCCAGGCCGGCCGGGCCAACGCAAGCTCCCGCCGACAAGACGTCGCCTGCAGGTCTTGAACGAAGGCTCGTCTCTGTTCTGTTCTGCGACCTCGTCGGCTTCACGTCCTTTTCGGAGACGAGGGATCACGAGCAAGTCAGGGAAACCCTCGGTTACTACTTCGACGAGGCGAAAGAGATCGTCAACCGATACGGCGGCACTGTGAACAAATTCATCGGCGACGCGGTCATGGCCACGTGGGGGAGCCCGATCGCGCACGAGGACGATGCCGAACGGGCGGTGCGCGCCGCGTTGGACGTCGTTGACGCCGTTGCGATGATCGGACAGAAGATCGGTGAGCCCGAGCTCAAACTGCGTGCCGGTGTGCTTACCGGCCACGCGGCGGTCAATCCCGGGGCCGAAAGTGAAGGCATGGTCATCGGCGACATGGTGAACACCGCGTCGCGTATCCAGTCGATCGCCGATCCCGGAGCGGTCATGGTCGGTGAGTCGACCTATCTCGCCAGCAAGTTGTCGATCGCGTTCGAGCCCTCCGGTGAGGTCAATCTGAAAGGCAAGGAAGAGCCGGTCGCCGTGTGGCGCGCACTCAGAGTGATAGCCGGTGTCAAGGGACGAGAGAAGTCGACCGGGATCGAAGCGCCGTTCGTGGGCCGCGATGGCGAACTGCGTACCCTCAAGGAGTTGTTGCACGCAACTCGGATGGAGGGCCGGCCTCGCCTCGTCTCGATCGGCGGGATCGCAGGAGTCGGCAAATCACGCTTGATCGACGAGCTGTCTCGTTACGTAGACGGTCTAAAGGACGAGTTCTTCTGGCACCAGGGGCGTTGTCCCTCCTACGGCGACGGGATCACCTTCTGGGCCCTGGCGGAGATGGTTAGGACGCGAGCGGGGATCGCAGAGGACGAGGACGACGATGTCTATCGGTCGAAACTTTCGGCGGCCCTCGACTTGATAAGGCTGGAACCGACCGAACGGCCGTGGATCGAAGCAGCGCTGTCTTCGCTGATCGGGCTCGAAACGGCGTCGGAAGAGGCTCATGAATCCATGTTCCCCGCATGGAGAACGTTTTACGAGCGCATCGCCGAGGAGGATCCCGTCGTGATGGTCTTCCAGGACCTGCAGTGGGCCGACGACGGGACCATCGCATTCATCGAGCACATGCTCGAGTGGACGCGCTCGGGTCCGATCCTCATCATCACGCTTTTCCGACCCGACTTCCTCGAACGCAAACCGACCTGGGGCGTCGGCCAGCGCAACTTCGCGTCGATCCATCTGGAGCCGCTGTCGGATGAGTCGATGGTCCAACTGCTCGACGGCGTCGTCGTGGACTTCCCGGCCGACGTTAAGGGGAAGATCGTCGAGCGGGCTGCGGGTGTGCCGTTGTACGCGGTCGAGATGGTTAGGGCGATGGTAGATCGCGGTCAACTCGCCGAGCACGATGGTCGCTACACAGTGGCGGCCGAGCTGGCCGACATCGAGGTGCCCGATTCGCTGCACGCATTGATCGCGGCCCGGTTGGATGTTCTGGCCCCCGACGAGCGAGCGATCGTCCAGCAGGCTTCCGTGCTCGGTCAGACGTTCACGATCCAGTCGCTGGCCGCACTAGCCGACCGGGGCGAGATCGAACTTACCGCCTTGTTGAAGGATCTCTCTCGCAGGGAGTTGATGTACCTCGACGTCGACCCGATGTCCCCCGAACGCGGTCAATACGGATTCGTTCAGGGCATGATCCGCGAGGTCGCCTACTCGACGATCGCTCACAAGAATCGCCTCGCATTGCAAGTTAAGGCCGCGACGTACTTCGAGGGCCTCCAGGAGATCGACCTCGCGAGCGTCGTCTCGAACCATTACCAAGCGGCATACGAACTCGCCACCGACCCAAACGAGGCTCGGGAACTCGCCGACAAAGCACTCAACACTTTGGTGGACGCTGCCGATCGTGCGGCTTCCCTCGGGTCCTACGAACAAGCATTGACGCAACTCATCAAAGCGGCCGACCTAGCTGATGACGCCAGGAAGATAGAGCTTCATCAACGCGCAGCCGAGATGGCGCTGTCGGCGGGGCGGTTCGACGATGCGGATCGTCTGGCTGGAGAGGCGGCAGATAGGGCCAGGGAGTCGAACGATCGGGTGGCCTTGTTCCGCATGGCGGTCGTTCGCGCCCAGGCTCTCCGGGACCTTGGCCGCTACGAGAACGAGATCGAGGTTCTGACCGAGCCACTCGATTGGGAAGACGATTCGTTCCGCGACGCGATGCGTGCGAAAGCATTGGTGGCCCAAGCTCTCATGCTGCTAGACCGCCCGAAGGAAGCGCTCGAGTGGTGTGATCGGACGCTTCGATCCGAACATGCGGTCAACGATCCCGCCGCCGTCGTCGATGCGCTGATCACACGAGGGGTGGTCGGTTCGCGCGAATACAACACGATCGAGGGCCTCGTCTATTTGATGGGTGCGCGGAGCGTGGCAGAGCGTTTCGAGTTGGACGAGGCGAGAGAACGCGCCGCGATCAACGTCGCCGCGATCATCTTGGAGATCGACACCGCATCGGGCTACGAGATAGCTCTCGAGGGTTTGGAGCACTCCAGGGCGATCGGCAACCGTTACCTCGAGATCAATCACGCAGTCAACGCCCAAATGATGGGCTTCCAACTGGGGAAGTGGGATGCGATCCAGACGACCGCCGAGGACATGTTCGGCGAACCCCCGTTAGAGCATCTGGACGGATCGCTTTCGGGTGTCCAATGCCAGGCCGTTCTGGCATCCGTGATCGCTCTGCGCGGCGATCACGCTCTGGCCGGCGAGTTTCTCGATCGTGTCGAGCAGGGGGACATGGAAGACCCTTGGACCGTGGCGCAGATCACACTGGATCGGGGGCGTGTAGCGCTGGCCCAAGGCGATTGGTCTAGCGCGCTCGAGGCTGCACTCGTCGGGTCGGAGCACGTCGACGTCGTTTCATCGGAATGGATGCCCATAGCGCTCGCTGCCGCAGCGTTCAATAAAGAC